>JAVHWE010000408.1:0-8607 GCA_032160285.1 Micromonosporaceae bacterium
GCGAGTTCGTCACGCTCGCCGGGATCGGCCTGCGCGTGGGGCTGGGGGGCGACGAGTTCGGCCCGGGGCAACCAGCGCCGACGCGGTGGGGACAACGCCGTCAGCCGCGCCACCGGCTTGCCGTTCACGGTGATGACGACATCCTCGCCGGCTTCTACCCGTCGCAGCAGGCCGGCGGTGTCGTTTCGGAGTTCACGGGAGGCGACCACAGACATGCTACGACCGTAGCACCTCTGTAGCCGCCGGCTCCCCGGCAGGTGTCCGAACCGGCGGGAAGGGATCGGTCAGGTAACGCTGGATGGTGGGTCCGATCCGGGTCACGACCGCGTCCGGGGTGAGCGCCGCCAGCGGCGGTAGGCGCAGGATGTGTCGGCACAGCGCCAGCCCGAGCAGCTGGGTCGCGATGAGACCGGCGCGTTCGGCCGCCTCCGCCGGGTCGCCGACGAGGGCCAGCACGACGGGTGCCACCTGATCGCGGAACATCCCCCGGAGCCGTTCGGCGGCGGACTCGTCGGTGGCGGCCGACCGCAGCAGGACCAGCAGCGTACGATCGTTCGGGTCGCCCTCCCACCGCCCCAGAAAGTGGGCGACCAGGACATCGCCGAGGTGGCGGCTCGGGACGGCACTCAGATCGGGCAGGCGCAGGTCGAGGTCGACCGCCGCGGCGAACAGGCTCGCCTTGTTGCCGTAGTAGCGCATGACCATCGACGGGTCGATACGGGCGTCGGCCGCGATCGCGCGGATGGTGGCCTTCTGGTATCCGTCGGCGGCGAACCTGGCCTGCGCCGCACGCATGATCTCGGCCCGGGTGGTGTCCGAGCGGCGGGGCGGATTCGGCACGGTCATGCCAACGACCGTAGGCCCACATCCGTTGACCGATCAACCCGACCGCTTGCGAGGCCGCCGCCAGGTGGGCGACAGGAAAGGACGCTCAGCGGTCGAGCAGAATCTCCGGACGCCCACCACCGCGCACCGCGGCGCTGGCCTGTCGGGCCGCGTGGCGGGTAGCGCCACCGGCCCCGGTCCCGACACCACCCACGTACGCCGGCTGGTCGTCGCCGACGCCCGGCGCACTGCCACGGGCCGGGCGCGCCGCCGCGGCCACCGGATCGCCGGCCCGGCGCAGCGCGAGCAGGCACACATCGTCCTCGCGCGTCTGGTCGGCGAGCACATCGGCGGAGACCCGGCCCAGCAGGTCCCCGGCCGGGCCGCGGGCGGCGGCGAACGCCCGGCTGAGCCGCTCCATGGCGTCCACCGGGTCGATGGATCGGTGGTCGACAATGCCGTCGGTGTACCACAGCACGGAATCCCCGGGCGCCAACCGCAGCCGATGCTCCGGGTAGGGCTCGCCGTCCGGGATGACACCGAGCAGCAGCCCGCCGTCCTGAGTCAGGGTTGTCACCGCGTCGCCGCGACGCAGCAACGGCGGCGGGTGACCGGCATTGCTCCAGGTCAGCTCGTGGCTGTTCGGGTCGTACACGCCGAACAGCATCGTCACCAGGTCCAGGTCGGGCAGCCGGGCCAGCAACGTGTTGGCCCGGGCCAGCACCGTGCCGGGCGCCGGATCCTCGCAGGCGTACGCCCGAACCGCGTTGCGAACCTGGCCCATCACGGTCGCCGCGCGCAGGTCGTGGCCGGTCACGTCGCCAACGGCGAGGGCCAGCCGGCCGTCGGGCAGCACGAACGCGTCGTACCAGTCACCGCCGATGTCGACCCGCTCGGCCATCGGCAGGTAGACGGCGGACAGATCGACGGTGGCCAGCCGCGGCAACTCGGCCGGGAGCATGGCGCGCTGGAACATCTGCAGCGCCTGGTGCTCGACCTCCAGGTCGGCGCGGGCCTGCTCGGCCCGGCGGACGGCGTCGCGGGTGGCCCGCTCGGCGGCGCGCTGCTCGGTGACGTCCTGGATCGTCCCCCACAGCCGCACCGGCCGGCCCTCCTCATCGCGGAAGACCTCGCCGGAGCTGAGGACATCCAGCACCGCTCCGTCCGGGCGGACCAGCCGGTACTCGAGGGTGAACGGGGTGTGGTCGGTACGCAGCGCGTCGCGCGCCGCACGCACCTTTTCGAGGTCCTCGGGGTGTACGTACGCGCCCACGGCGGCCATCGTCTCGAACTGGGTCCCCTCGATCCCCAGGATGGCGCCGAGCTGCGCGGAGAAGGTGTACCGGGCGGTCGCCAACTCGAATTCCCAGCTCGCGAAGCCGGCCAGCCGCTGTGCCTGCTCCAGTTTGAAGGCCAGCTCGGCGACGGCCCGCAGGTTCGCCGTCTCCAGCTCCAACTGGCCGAGCCGGCGCCGCTCGGTGATGTCCACGAGCATGACCGCGACGCCGATGACGTCCCGGCCGACCCGGACCGGGTAGCAGCTCGCAACCAGATCCCGGTCGGTACCGTCGACCCCCGACGCGTCCGGCTGCGCCTGCCCGGTCTCCAGCGCGGCCCGCAGCGGCGCGTCCACGATCGCGGCCAGCTCCAGCCCGAACACATCACCGCACCGCCGCCCGAGGTGCTCGGCGACCGGCACCGTGTCGATCTCGGCCAGCTTCTCATTCACGTACTGGACCCGCAGGTCGCCGTCGACCAGCGCGAACCCGATCGGCGCCGCGTCGAGCATCGGGCCGATGAGTTCGATGCGGTCGGCGAGGTCCCGGGCCCGCCGCTCGGCGACCTCCCGGGCCTCGTCGGCCCGCGAGGCGGCGGCACGCAGCCGACTCAGGACGCCGATCATCGCCGCGCCCGTCAGTACCAGGGCGGTGACGAAGCCGGCCGCCTCCCACGACGCCGACGGGATCGTCCCCCGGATCGGCAGCGTGACCAGGTCGTACAGGAACGCGGCGAGGACCAGCGCCGCGACTCCCGCGGTCAGGCCGGCGTACAGGTACGCGAAGGCGACCGCGACGAGCAGCAGCAGGGTCGACGGGATACCCCGGCCGTGCAGCAGCGCCACGATGGCGGTAGCGACCAGCGGCGCGAGCGAGCCCACCGCCACCCGCCATCTGGGCATGTCCATCTCCTCGGATCCGTCGGCGGCCGGCAGGGCCACGCCGAACGCCCGACCGCCGGCGCGAGTCGTCACGGCGGCCGGACGGCGGTCGGTTCGTCGCCGGCGGCACGGATTCCGAACACCCGGTTGAGGCCCGTGATCGTCAGCAGGTGCAGCACCCGCGGCACCGGAGCATACAGCTCCAGCCGGCCACCCTCGGCGACCAGCCGCTTGTGGAATCCGACCAGGACCGAAAGACCGGTCGAGTCGCAGAAGGCCAGCTCGGAAAGGTCCAGGACGAGCCGCGCCCCGGGGGTCAGTCGGGGTCCGACAGCTTCCCGTAGCGCGTTCGCGGTGCTGATGTCCAGCTCACCGACCACCCGCAGCACGACGCTGCCGTTCGGGTCACTGGCCAGCTCGTCGATGACCAGCTGGGTGCCGGGGGTTGCCATCACTACTCCAAACGGCCGCCGATGTTCACCTCCATGATGTCAGTGCCGGCCGGCAACGCCGCGCATCCCCCTCATGATCATTTATCCGGGCCGTACGCCGGCGCCCGGCCGTACGGTCGGGTGGCGGCGTCCGGGCCGGTGTGGCCGTCCGCCTCAGCCGGCGGGCATCGGCAGGGTGGGCAGGAAGCGTGGGGCCTTGCGCGCGTGGGTCGCCTGCTCGAAGGCGTACGCGAAGGACACCAGCCGCGGCTCGCTCCACCGGGAACCGAAGAACGACACCCCCAACGGCAGTTCACCCTGCGCGTACCCGGCGGGCACGGTCACGTTCGGGTACCCGGCGACCGCGGCCGGCGTCGACGAGCCGACGAAGTTGTCGACGACGTCGCCGGTCAGGTGGGTCACCCAGGGCGGCCCGTTGGTCGGGGCGAGGATCGCGTCCAGCCGGTCGGTCCGCATCTCGTTGTCGATGGCGGCCCGGGCGCCGTTCGTGGCGGTCGCGCGCACCTGCAGGTACCCGGGGTCGGTCAGGTCACCGCTGGTCGCCTGGGCGAGCTCGAACAGTTCCTGGCCGAAGAACGGCATCTCGATGTCGGCGTGCGCGGCGTTGAACGCGATCAGGCCGGCCAAATCCGCCGGGTGCGGGCCCGGCCGGGCTGCCAGGTACGCGTTGATGTCGTGCTTGAACTCCGTCAACAGGGCCGGCGTCTCGGCCTCGTTGACCGCGTCGAGCCCGGCGAGCGTGACGTTGTCCACCACGGTGGCCCCGAGCCGGCGCATCGTCGCCACGCTCTCGTCGAGGATGCGGGTCACGTCGGGGTCGGTACCGGCCGGGTCGCGCCACACGCCGATCCGCTTGCCGGCCAGCGCGCGACGGTCGAGGTCACGGAGGTAGTCGCGCCCCACGAACGGCGCGGCCGGCGCGGTGGCCGGATCGCGGCGGTCGACGCCCTGGATCACCGAGAGCACCGCCGCCGCGTCGGTGACGTTACGGGTGATCGGACCGGCGGTGTCCTGCTGCGCCGAGATCGGCACCACCCCGGCCCGGCTGACCAGGCCCAGCGTGGGTTTGATCCCGACCACCGAGTTCGCACCGGACGGACACACGATCGAACCGTCGGTCTCGGTACCGATCGTCACGGCGGCCAGGCTGGCGGCCGCCGCGGCCCCGGAACCGCTGCTCGAGCCGCAGGGGTTGCGGTCGAGGACGTACGGGTTGTTGGTCTGCCCGCCGCGTCCGCTCCAGCCGCTGGACGAACTGGTCGACCGGAAGTTGGCCCACTCCGACAGGTTCGTCTTGCCGAGAATCACCGCGCCGCCCGCGCGCAGCTGCGACACCAGGTGCGCGTCGCGCGCCGGTGTCGACCGGACCAGCGCGAACGAACCCGCCGTGCTGTGCTCGGAGTCGGCGGTGTCGACATTGTCCTTGAGCAGGACCGGTACCCCCTCAAGGGCGGACCTGGCCCCCTGGTGACGACGCCTGGCGTCGCTGGCGGCCGCCTCCCGCAGCGCATCGGGGTTGGTCTCGATGACGGCGTGCAGCCGTGGATTGAGGGCCCGGATCCGGGCCAGGTAGAACCCGGTCAGGCCGACCGAGCTGAGCCGGCGGCCGTGCATCGCGCGCTGGATATCGAGCACCGTGGCCCTGGTCAGGTCGATGCCGGCAACGCCGGCGATGGCCGCGTCCACGGCGGCCGGACTGACCGCGGCCGGATCGGCGACGGCTGCGTTCGCGGCGGTGGGGCCGGCGACCGCGGCCGACGAGGCGACCAGGGCGAGCGTGCACAGCGGGACGACGTATCGACGGAACCGTCGCATGACATACCTCCGGACTGGTGCGGGGACCCGTCCTGTCTAGATGCGATGGTCACGAGTGCCAATCAGTCAGACTCATGAATCCCAGCTGGCGCGAATTCCACCGCACCGGGCCGTACGGCGGGTTGTCCGCGGCGGCCGTGCGGCGTCGCGGTGCGGCTGTGCGGGCGGTCAGCCCGCGGACGCGGCCCGACGGGTACAGACGGAGGTGGCGGCCGACTCGGTCTCGCCCGGGTACACCGCCGCGACGATCACGCAGTACCTGCCACCGGCGCCGACCGGGAGTGTGTACTCCGTGGTACCGGCCGGCACGGTCGCGACCACGGTGGCCGGTCGGTCGTCGGTGGCGAGGGCGACCACCACAGGCGCCGGCCCGCCGGCCGGTGGTTGCCAGTCAACGACCAGGCTGGCACCGGCGTCACGCAACCGCACGCGCAGCGGCTCCCGGCCGGTACCCGCTGGACCGGCACCCGGGGGCGGTGCGGGTCCGCCGGTGGCTGTCGTCGGACCCGGCCGGTCGCCGTCCCGCCCGGAACCGGTGGCCACCAGGGCGACCACCACGATGGCCGCCACGGACAGGAATCCGCCGACGGCGAGCGCCACCCGCACACGCCGCCGAGGGGGGCGCACGGTGGCCACCCCGGCCGGCGGTCTCGGGCGCTCCCGGACAGCCGGCGCGGTCCCTGGTGCACCCGGAGGTGGCAGGCGCTGCACCGGTACCGCGGGCACCGGTACCGGTGC
This sequence comes from Micromonosporaceae bacterium, assembly GCA_032160285.1. Lineage (GTDB taxonomy): Bacteria > Actinomycetota > Actinomycetes > Mycobacteriales > Micromonosporaceae > Planosporangium. Next base: position 5,989 of record JAVHWE010000408.1, read on the forward strand.
GGCGGGTGGCCGGTACGCCGGTCCGGGCGGTACCCGCGGAGCCCGCCGGGCGCGCTCGGCCCACTCGTCCGGGGTGATCCGGCCCGGCCCGGGATCGACCGGCTTGCCGGGCATTGCCGGCTCGACCGCGGACAGTTCCCGGTCGACCAGCGTGCTCAACGGGTGCCACGGCTCCAGCCGGACCTGGCAACCGGCGCGGGCCACCGCGAGCAGCCGGCGCGCGGCGAGGAGGTCACCGTCCTGGTGGCACAGCGCGGCAAGGTCGACACCGAACCGGATGGCGTCGACATCGGTTATGCCGTACGCCCGGCGCAGCACCTTGTACGCGGTGTCGAGGGCGAGCCGCGCCGCGCCGATGTCACCGCGGTCGCGGTACACCAGGGCCAGGTGCGCCCGGGCCAGCCGAACCGCCCGGCCGGCCGGCCCCGTCTCCGCGAACCGGCCGTCGAGCACCCGGCCGTAGACCTCGACCGCCGCGTCGAGCTCACCGCGCGCGTGCAGCAGCGTCGCCAGTACCGTGGTCGCCCGGGCGGTCGCCGGGTGACCGTCGCCCAGCCGACGCTCGCACTCCGCCACCACCGGACCGACGATCTCGTACGCCTCGTCGATCTCCCCCAACTCCCGCAGTACCTCGGCGAACATCCGTCGACCCGTGATCGCCGCCAGCCGGTCGGTCGACTCGGCGACGAGCGCCAACGCCGCGGTCAGTTCATCGCGAGCCGCGGCGAACCGCCACTGCTCCTGAAGCACCGCCGCGGTCGCCAACCCCTCCGCGAGGCTCCTCGGCACCGCCGCCACCTCCTGCGGGAGGTCGCCCTCCCAACGGACAACGCGGTATCGGAGCACCGCTCCTGCCGCGCATTGTCGCCGAGCCTAGAACGGCGTGTCACCGTGCGAAAGGGTACGTGTGCGGAAAGTGGCCGAGAAACAGTGCGGGACGCGCCACCCGGGCGCTGCCGAGCACGCCCCGGCGGCAATAGGCCCGGAAAGCCCAAGCGACTTAAAAGAGGCTGGCGAATACCCGCAGGTAGTCGTCGACCATACGGTCGGCGGAGAAGCGGCCGACGGCGGTTTCGCGGACCTTGCGCCGGTCGAAACGGGCGACCGACGTCACCGCCTCCACCGCCGCGCCGACGCCGCCGACCAGGAGTCCGGTCACGCCCTCGTCGACGATCTCGGGTAGGGCGCCCTTCGGATAGGCGACCACCGGGGTACCGCAGATCATCGACTCGACCACCGACAGCCCGAACGGTTCGGCGAACCCGATCGGGTGCAGCAGGGCGGTGGCGCCGCCGAGGATCCGGGCCCGCTCGACCGGCCCGACGTTGCCGAGGTACCGCACGGCCACCCCGTCGATGTGCGGTTCGACCCGCTCGGCGTGGTAGCGCTCGTCGTGGACCGGGCCGCAGATGATCAACGGCCGGTCGGCGCGACGGGCGATCTCGATCGCCTCGGCCGTGCCCTTGTCGGGGTGGATGCGCCCGAACGCGACCAGTTCGTCGCCGGGCTGGTCGACGAACGGGAACTGTCCGATGTCGACGCCGTGGTAGACGGTCGCGGCATAGCTCAGCTCCGGCGCGCGGTCGGCATCGGAGATCGCGACGTACTCCGACCGGCCGTGGCGGTACGCGGGAAGGATCTTCTTGTCGCTGAACCCGTGGATCGTGGTGAGCATGCGGGCCCGGCAGAACCCGCTCATCGCCAGCGGCAGCCAGTCCAGGTGGCTGTGCACGAGGTCGAAGTCGCCGCTGCGCTCGAAGCAGTACGCGATGTGCAGGGCCTCCCAGATCCGCCCGTCGAGGGTGCTGTCCTCGTTGTACGGCCGGGGGCAGACGCCGTCAACCGTGGCCGCCGTACCCGAGTCGAGTGTGGCGAACAGGGTCACGTCCACGCCGCGCGCGGTCAGCCCGTCGGCGAGCAGCGCTACCACCTGTTCCCACGGCCCGTACGCGCGTGGCGGCGTGCGCCACGCGACCGGACCGAGCAGCGCCACCTTCATCGGGCCTCCGATCGGACAGTCAGCTCATACCAAACCACACCAACCCGCCTCGGACCGCACACCGGCGTCGACAATCCACCCTGACGAACCGTGAGCAGTTCTGGAACGGGGTGTCGGGACCGCGGTCATGGGGTAGATCTGAACAATGCGCTCCGACAACTTTCCTGAGCCCCTCTCCGACCCGGAGGCCGACGGCCTGCCCGATACCGCCGACGACGAGTCCACCGCGTACGACGACGTGGACTCGGTCCGCGCGGCGGACGGTCCGGACCCGGCGCCGCTGCCGGGCGACGGGCCGCTGGCCATCGACCGGTACGGGGTGACGGCGGAGGAGGCACGCCTCGGCGAGTCGCTGGACTACAAGCTCGGCCGTGAGGTGTTCGACGGTCGTGGACACGCCGCCGAATCACCGGTCCGCGACGACGGCGACACCGTCGACCTCGGCAATGACGAGTTCGACCGGCCCGGACCCGACGCCGGCCTGGTCGACGAACCGCCGCTGGAGCCGGACGACTCGCCGGTGTCGCTGTACGACCGTGACGACCTGTTCAGCGACGGTGGCCGGCGGGTGGGTCGGCTGGTCGAGCCGGACGAGGGCGCCCACACCGACCGTGACGCGG
>JAVHWE010000444.1:0-8482 GCA_032160285.1 Micromonosporaceae bacterium
CAAGTACCGGGGCTCACTGCACGGTACGAACGAGTATCCGTTCCTCATCGGTGAATCCGGCGTGTCTGTCTTGCCCATCACGTCGCTGGGTTTGCGGCACAGCGTCTCCGCGGAGCGCGCGTCAACGGGGGTGGCCCGACTCGACGCGATGCTCGGTGACGGTGGCTTCTACCGGGGAAGCACGGTCCTGGTCAGCGGCACCGCCGGGACCGGGAAGTCGACGCTGGCGGCACAGTTCTGCGACGCCACCTGCCGTCGTGGTGAACGGGCGATGTACTTCGCCTTCGAGGAGTCCGAGGCGGAGATCGTCCGGAACATGTCGTCGGTCGGCATCGATCTCAAGCAATGGGTGGAGGCCGGGCTTCTGGAGTTCCGCTGCTCGCGGCCGAGCATTCTCGGTCTGGAGGCACACCTGTTCGCCATGCAGAAGTCCGTTGGCCAATTCGAGCCGTCGATCGTCGTGATGGACCCGATATCAGACTTCCTGCGCGTCGGGACGGGCGTGGACGTATCTGCCATGCTCACCCGCCAGGTCGACTTCCTGAAGTCCAGGGGCGTGACGGCCATGTTGACCAGCCTCAGCACCGACGCCGAACAGGCCCAGAGCGACCAGCAACTGGCGTCCCTGGTCGACACCTGGTTGCTGGTCAAGAACCTGGAGGGCAACGGGGAGCACAACCGCGTCCTGTACGTGCTGAAGTCCCGCGGCATGGCGCACTCCAACCAGATCCGTGAGTTCCTCCTTACCAGCCAGGGCATCGAGTTGGCCGACGTCTACGTCGGTCCGCAGGGTGTGCTCACCGGCTCGGCCCGCCAGGCCCAGGAGGCGATAGAGCGTTCGGAAGGCGCGGCCCGGGCATCCGACCTTGAGCAGCGCCGCGCGGACCTCGAGCGTCGGCGGGAGACGGTAGAGATGCAGACGGCGGCCATGTGGCGGGACTTCGCCGACGAGGCGGCGACAGTGGAGCGCCTGCTCAGTCACGGTTCGACCGGCGTCGACGACCGGGCCGGCCAGCGCGCCGCGCAGGGCAGACTGCGCCGGGCCGACATCGAGGAGTCCGGTGGCCTCGGTCAGGGGCGGGGCGTCAAGGTCGGTGCATCGTGATCACGGCCGCGGACTCCGGCGGTGCGGTGGCCGACCACCCTGAGGTCTGGCATCTGCGGCTGTACGTCGCGGGTCAATCGCCTGCGTCGCTGGACGCGTTCGCCAATCTGCGGAGCCTGTGCGAGGAGCATCTCGCCGGGCACTACGAGATCGAGATCGTCGATCTGGCCGAACACCCCGATCTGGCCCGCACCGACGACGTCCTGGCCGTCCCGACGCTGGTGCGTCGCCTTCCGGCACCGACCCGTCGCATCATCGGTGATCTCTCCAACGCCCGGCGGGTCATCGATCGTCTGCGACTGCCGTCGAAAGCGTCCCCATGACCACCCCAATCACCGCGCTCCGGCGCGTCGAGGCTCCGGGGGCACCCGCCGTCGACAACGCCGCGGACACGGCCGGTTAGGGGACCAGTCACATGCCACAACAAGCCAACCCCGTACCCCCCGATACGCAGCGCCGCGCCCCGCCCGCGCACGTCGACGGTCCGGATCGCCGCCGCACCGACACGGTCGTGGCCGCGGCCGGATCCGACCACACACCGATGACCCTGTCCGATGCGCTCGCCCGGTTGGCCGACGCGGAGGACACGCTACGCGCGATCGGCGCCGGCGAGATCGACGCTGTCGTGGTATCCGACGGCGGAACGGGACACCGCGTCTCCACCCTGTCGACTGCGGATCGGACCTACCGGCTGTTTGTCGAGAACATGCACGACGGGGCGGCCACGCTGTCGCCGAGCGGTGTCCTTCTGTACGCCAACCGCAGACTCGCGAAGCTGCTGGGGTGCACCAGAGACACCATCGTGGGCTCCCCGTTCGCGCTGTTCGTGGCCGGCGACTCCGCGCTCGAGTCGGAACGGCTACGCAACCCTGGCAGCCTGGGCACCGCGTTCGAGATGTATCTGCTCGACTCCCGAGGGAAATCCGTTCCGGTCCTGGTGGGTGTGTCGCCGCTGGAGGTCAACGGCGACCGCCTGACCTGCCTCACGTTCACTGATCTCAGTGCGCGGAAGGCGCAGGATCGCGAAATCACGCGCCTCGGCCAGGCCCAGGTCGAGCGGCTGGTCGACCTGCAGACCGCCCAGGCCGCTCTCACCAGTGCCTCCGAGCGAGGCCGTGACGAGGCATTGGCGCGGTCGGACGTGATGTCACAGTTCCTGGCGACGATGAGCCATGAGATCCGCACACCGATGAACGGCGTCATCGGTCTGGCGTCGCTGCTGCTGGGTACCCACCTCGACCCCCGGCAGACCCGGTACACCGCCGGCATCCACGCCGCAGGCACCGCCCTGCTCGAGGTGATCAACGACATCCTGGACTTTTCCAAGATCGAAGCCGACAAGCTGGTGCTCGATCTCGCCGACTTCAACCCCTTCGCCGTCCTCACCGAGGTGGCGACCCTGATCGATCCCACCGCGCAGCGCAAGGGGCTGACGATGGTCACGCACGGGGACCCGGAGCTGCCGACCACGGTCCACGGCGACGGCGGACGGTGGCGGCAGATCCTGCTCAACCTCGTCGGCAACGCGGTGAAGTTCACCCCATCCGGCAGCGTAACCCTGCGGGTCAGCCGGGACACCTCAGCACCCGCCGACACGGAGATCAGGATCCGCCTCGACGTCAGCGACACCGGAATCGGCATCGCCGCCACCGACGCCGAGCGGCTGTTCGAACCGTTCACCCAGGCCGACGTCTCCACCACCCGCGTCTACGGCGGTACCGGCCTCGGCCTAGCGATCTGTCGCCGCCTCACCGAAGCCATGGGCGGCACCATCGGGGTGAACAGCGCACCCGGACAGGGCAGCACGTTCTGGTGCCTCATTCCGTTCGGAGCCGCCCGTCAAACGACCTCGGACGCTACGACACCACCCACCACGGACACCACGAAAATGCGGGTACTGGTGGTGTCCGGACAGACCCGGACGCCGCTACAGGAGAGCCTACGGGGCTGGATGATGACCTCCAGCGGCGTCAACAGTGCCGCGGACGCGGTAGCGGCACTGCGGCACGCCGCCGCGCGCGGGCGGCCCTTCGACGTCACGGTCATCGACACCGACCTGGCCGGGGTCGACGCGATCGACCTCATCCACCAGATCACCACCGACCCGGACATCCGGGATGCCCACATCATCATTCTCAACCACCACAGCCCGGCCGATTCACCAGCCGCGATCGACGGCGTCAGCTATCTGACAAAACCGGTCCACCAGTCCGACCTCTACAACTGCCTCACCAAGACCATCCCCCGGCCGCCACCGGAGGAGGTGATGGCCGCGCGCCGCGCGAACCGGGTCATGGCCGAACCGCCAGCGACCGAGGTCCAGCGGCGCATCCTGCTGGTGGAAGACAACGACATCAACCAGATGGTCGCCGTCGGTATCCTCACCGGACTCGGCTACCACCTGACCGTGGCCAACGACGGCATCGAAGCGGTCGACCTCGCCACGGCCGATACCTACGACGCCATCCTCATGGACTGGCGGATGCCCCGGATGGACGGCGTCACCGCAACGTCGCAGATTCGCCGACACGAGGGCGGCGGGCGCCGAACGCCGATCATCGCCATGACCGCGAGCGCCCTCACGACTGACCGGGAAGCCTGCCTCGCCGCCGACATGGACGACTACCTCACCAAACCCGTCAACCCCGCCGAGCTGGAAGCCACGCTCAACCGGTGGATCACCGGGGCCGGACCCCGCACCGCGCCGCAGACAACCAGCGGCGCCGCACCCGCACCGGCGCTGACCACGGCCGACGACGACCAGGTCGCCCGGCGGCTGACCGAACTGCGCGGCGGCAACACCGAACCGGAACGCATCATGGTCAACCGGCTGATCGTGTCGTTCCTCGACCGCGCCCCCCGGTACCTCGCCACGCTCAGCGCGGCTGTCGCGGCGGCGGATACCGCCGCGGTAGCCGAACACGCGCACGCCTTCAACGGCGCGGTGGGCAACCTCGGCGCCGCCGATGCGGCCCACCGGTGCCAACGGCTGGAAGCCCTCGGCCGTACCGGACATCTCGACCAGACGGCAGCGGATGATCTCCAGCAGCTGCGGACCGAGATCAACGCCGTCGACCTCCAGCTGCGCGCGAACCTCCAGCAGCACCGGCAACCACCACCGGCTGGCGGCCCACCGCCGCCCGGAAGCGGAGCGCCCGTACCGGCGGCCGTCGCGGATCCGGTGTAGGTGGGCGCGGGCTACGGCTGCCACTCCTCCCGGTACCCGGGACGGTCGGCGTAGGCCACAGCCAGCAGGCGCACGGTGACGCAGGGGCCGACCGGCACGTCCGCGCGCGTCGCGAAGAAGCTTGCGTACGCGGGCACGCAGATCGCGCACACCGGTAGCTGCCCGTCCGCCTCGACCAGTTCGTCCCCCTCGCGTTGAAGCCAGCCGATCTCGCGCCAGACGATCCCATGCAGGTCGATGGCCCGCCTCTTGGCCTCCACCTCGCGCAGTACCCGCGCCGGGTAATGGCGGGCGATGTGCTCAGCGTCCACCCATCGGATACGGTCGGCGACGTCGCCGGCGGCCGGGAAGGTGCGGATCGTGCACGGTCGGGTCGGGTCGACCGCCTTCCCGATGTGCCAGGGTCCAGGCTGCGCGTGGCCGGCGGCCCGCCCGTCTTCGTCGAGCTGTTGGTGTAGCCAGGTCACCAGGTCGTCCATCGCCGGCACCGTACCTTTCCATCAATGTCTCGAAAGGTACCCCTGACCTGCGGTTATTGGTTAGCCCTCGGGTACGGACCCGGGAATCGGCGCCGTGGGGCCGGTGCCCGGTACCGCCACGTGGTCAATCCGTCGAACGGGCGCCGAGACGGCCCCCAGCCTAGGCGGGCGATCGCTGCGCGAGCAGGGCTGCGTTGACGGCACGTACGTCGGCGGCGAGCTCGCACACCTCGATGACCTCCACCCCCGCGGCCCGGAGGAGTTCGACACCGTGGCAGTCGGCGAGCTGCGGCGGCTCGAGCAGCGCGAAGACGACCCGACCGAGGCCGGCGTCGATGATCAGCTGGGTACAGGTGACAGCCCGGGATTTCCGGGCACTACACGGCTCCAGAGAGGTGTACATGGTCGCGGTGGACAGGTCGACGTCGACGTCCGCGAGCTTCGCGAGTGCGGATTCCTCGGCGTGTACCCGGCCATCGGTCTCGCGGGAGTACCCGCTGGACACCCGGCGGCCGCCGCCGTCGACGATGATCGCGCCGACCGCGTACGCGGAGGTCACGACCGGACTCTTGCGGGACAGTTCGACCGCGGCCAGCATCCACCGGTGGTCCGTTTCGTGCTGGCGCCGGCTCCCGCACGCCGACCGGGCGGGGATCACCTCGCCGGCAGGCCCGGGTCGGCGACCGTCGCGACCGGGCGAATCCTCGCGCCCGGTCGTGCCGGCACGGCCCGCGCGCCCGCCCAGCCACGGCCGGAGTGCCTGATAGGCCAGGGCGGTAGCGACCCCGAGCCCGGACAGCACGATCCACACCGCGTACGGACCGATCGCCGGCAGAAACGACGCGAGGATCGGACTGACCACACTCGCCACCCCCCAGGCCAGTTGGTGCAGGGCGGTGTACCGGCCCGCGAAGCCCGGCGGGGCGAGGAACAACGGCAGCGCGTCAGCCGTCGGTGCGTACACCGCCCCGGCCGCGCCAAGCAGTGCGGAGGCGACAAAGAGCGTGGTGATGGCGGCGACGCCGGTTGGCAGACCGGCCACGGCGAAGGCGATGCTGCTGGCGGCCCACAGTGAGGCGGCGACGGCCAGCACGGGTAGCCGCTCTCTTCCCCTGGTGGCGCGCGGAACACCGAGGATGACCACGGCGAACACCGTGGACGCGACGGCCGACAATGCGCCCGGCAGCCATATCGCCCGTGGGAAGTGCGCGAGGACATACACCGGAATCGCCAACAACGGCGCGGTGGTGAGCACCGTACACAGGATGTTGAGGCCGGCGAGCACGACGTTTCCACGATCGGCGAGGACCGTGCCGTACCCGACAGGTGACGTGGACGGATCGGAACTGCGCACCGACGGACCGGTCGACCCGAGCGCGACCATGACCAACGATCCCGCGATGACATAGGTCAACGCGTCACCGCCGAGAATGACGCGCAGCCCGGTCCGCTGGCCTGCGAGCATAGCCAGCGAGGCCAGGGTGCCGCCCAGGGTGAGCCCGAGATTGCGGGCGGCACGCAGGCGGCTGAACCATTTCTCCCGGTGTTGCGGCGCCGCCACCGACGAGATCAGCGGTGTGAACGCCGAGTAGAAGGCGCGCACGGCGAACGCGCAGACCGCCGACGCCACGCCGAAGGTGAACGCACCGTGCGCCATCAGCAGACCGACGTTGCCGACGGCGCAGATCAGGTTGGCCGCGACGACGACGCGTGCCGGCCCGAACCGGTCGACCGCGATACCGGCGACGGGCCCACCGGCGATGCCGGCGCCCGCGCCGATCGCGGCGGCCAGACCGGTCACCGGCAGCGAGAGCCCGACCAGGACGTGACCGACGACCAGGATGAATGGTGCGGTCAGGCCGCTACCCAGCGAGTCGATGACCATGGCCACGATGAGCAGCGCCGGCAGACCGTGCCGACCGGCCCGGTTCGCGGTGCCGATGCCTGCGGACGGTCTCACGAGCCGGTGTCCCGGGCGTGATCGCCGGCGACACGCAGTCCGGGCGGGTACTCCGGGCCCGGGTAGGGACCGTGGCGACGCCGCGTCCGCGCCAGGTCGCCGTAGCGGGCGAAGCTGCCACCGCGGGTGACCCGGTAGCCGGGTGCGTTGCGGGTGAGGTCGTCCTCACCGACGTCGGGCCCGCCGGGGTACGGGGCGAAATTGTCGGCGACGTACTCCTCGACGTTGCCCGCCATGTCATACAGGCCGTGCGCGGTGGCCCCCGCTGGGAACACCCCGACGGGCGTCGTGGTGTGAATACCCGTTTCGTGGACGTTGGCCCGTTGCGCGTCGAACTCGTCGCCCCAGGGGTACTCCCGGTCGCCGCCGCCGCGGGCCGCGTACTCCCACTCCGCCTCGGTCGGCAGTCGGAAGTTCCGGTCGGTCACCGATCGCAGCCAGTCGACGTAGGCGTCGGCGTCCGCCGGCTCGATGCCGGCGACCGGGTGATTGGACCGCTCCCACGGGTAGGCGCCGAGGTACCAGGTGGACGGCCGGGACGGGTGTCCGGTCGCCCGCAGGAAGGCCAGGTACTGCCCATTGGTCACCGGGTACCGGCCGAGCAGGAAGTCACCGACCCGCACCGGATGTGCCGGCATCTCCTTCTCAATCCACGCGCGGTCGATGCCGAGGTGCCCCCAGTCGTCGACGGCCCGGTCCACGCCGGCCGTACCGGTTCCCATGAGGAATGTCCCGCCGGGGACAGCGACCAGCGCCGGCACCCGCTCCAGCCGCGGATCGCCGAGGACGGCCAGGATCCCACCGGCGGATAGCCGGTCCGCCAGCCGCCGCGCCGGATCCCGCACGATGTCGACGAGCTCCGCCGCCTCGATGTTCCCCAGCGACTCCGACCGCGCCAACAACGCCGCGTCCGGCAGCGGCGCCCGGTCCTCATCCCGGCCGACGCGGTCCCGCCTCATCGCCGTGCTCTCATGCCTGGCCTCCGCTCAGGTTGAGACGATGGCCCGCCTGGACCACCTTCGCCTCAAGGTACGCACCGTTTGCGGACGTCAGATGGACCTCAGTCGATTCCGCCGCGACGACGTCGATGCCGTACCGCCGAAGCTGCGACACCTTGTCGTCATTGTTGCTCAACAGCCTGATCCGACTGACGCCCATCGCCGTGAGCATCTGCGCCGCGACCAGGTAGCTGCGCTCGTCCGCGCCGCGACCCAGCATCCGGTTGGCCTCAAAGGTGTCGGCCCCACCGTCTTGCAGGCGATACGCGTCGATCTTGTTGTACAGACCGATGCCACGACCTTCCTGTCGCAGATACAGCACGATCCCACCGGTGTCGGCGATCCGCCGGATGGCCTCGTCCAGTTGCGGTCCGCAATCGCAGCGGGTGGAGCCGAATACGTCGCCGGTGAGGCATTCGCTATGCACGCGTACCAGCGGTGTGCCTTCCCATGGCCTGATCAGATAGGCCACATGCTCGCCGGCGTCGGCCAGGCCGTTGAACGTCACCAGTTCACCGTCCGGGTCGGGAAGAAATTCCGCGCCGGCGCGCCTTGCGGCCATCGGAACGCGGCTGCGAACACTGACGTCCCCCATGCCCCGGTGGATCATCGGAGGTACTTTCGTGCGCGTTCCGAGTGCCATCGGCTCGTCCATGCGCGACTCCCTCGCTCTCTGACCGACAGTCCCGCACAGCCGAATGTGATCGTGCGGACCGGCGTTATGCCGATAGTGGTGCGATCGTCGCCGACCGG
>JAVHWE010000541.1:0-2707 GCA_032160285.1 Micromonosporaceae bacterium
TCCACAACACCCCCGGCGGCTCAGGAACCGCTCGATCAACGTAGGCGGCCCGATTCAGCGCCGGATTGTTCGGCCACCGCCGCGCCCGTGTCGAACGACGGGGGTGCGTCGGCCGCCGCGCTGCCAAACCCGGTGTTGGCGGTGGTACCGAGGACGAAGTTCACCGTGCCGCCGTTGGCGACCATCGACTCCGGCAGCCACGCCCGGTTGGACGTCGCGCCGTTGACGGTCAGGCTCTGCACGAACGGCGCGTTGGTCGCCGCTCCGGTGGCGTTCACCGTGATGGTCCGGCCGTTGGACCGGTGGATCACGGACTGGGTGAACAGCGGGCTGCCCACCAGCAGTTCGGACCGGCCCGGTGCCAACGGGTACAGGCCGAGGGCCGCGAAGACGTACCACGTCGACATCGCGCCGAGGTCATCCTGACCCGGGATACCGCTCGGGGTCGCATTCCATAGCGTATTGACCACCTGCCGGACCGTCTGTTGGGTCTTGAACGGCTGGCCGGCGAAGTTGTACAACCACGGCGCGCCGATGGACGGTTCGTTGCTCAGGTCCGAATGCGTCCCACCGGCATTGACGAGCGCGAACGAACCGTCGGGGTTGTGGAAGAACGCGTCGAGCCGGGAAATCGCCGGGCCGTTGCCGCCCATCCGGTCGAACAGCCCGCGCGGGTTGAACGGCACCATCCAGAGGTACTGGGCGGCCGTACCCTCGGCGAAGCCGTTGGTGCTGGCCGGGTCGAAGGCCTGGAACGTACCGGCGGCGTTGCGCTGCTGGATGTAGCCGGTGGCCGGGTTGAACACGTTGCGCCAGTTCTGCGCGCGGGCGAGGAACTGCCGGGAGGTGGTCGTGTTGCCGAGCCGCGTGGCGAGCTGGGAGATGCCGAAGTCCGCCGAGACATCCTCGAGCGTCTCCCCCGCGCCGCCCCAGGCGTTACCGTCGGACGGCACGTACCCGATCGAGAGGTACTTGTCCAGCGACGGCCGTTCCCCGACGACCATCACGTTCCAGCCGGTACGGCTGAGGTCGGCCGCGGTGACCGTGGTCGCCGAGTGCACCATCGAGGTGAGCGCGCCCGCGGCGTCGAAACCGGTCCCGCCGAACGCATAGATACTCGGCAGCGCGGCGTGGGCCGGATCGCCGGTCATCACATGGGTGGCGCCCTGGTTGTGGGTCCACCGGTCCCACACGCCGCCGTTCTGGTTGGCCTGGTTGAGCAGCGACTGTGCGATGTCCGCACCGACCTCGGGCTGAAGCAGGGTGATCAGTTGGACCACATCGCGGTACGCGTCCCAGCCGGAGAAGTTGGCATACTGCGCATGGCCGGCCGCGACCGAGTGCACCTGCTGGTCCATCCCGACGTACTGACCGTTGACGTCGCTGAACACGTTGGGGTGCAGCTGCGCGTGGTACAGCGCGGTGTAGAACGTGGTGTTCTGGGCGGCGGTGCCGCCGCTGATCTCGATCCGGCTCAACGCGGTGTTCCAGGCGGCGTGCGTGCGCTGCCGGACGGTGTCGAACGTGGTACCCGCCGGGTTCTCGGCGGCCAGGTTGGCCTGGGCGTTGGCGAGACTGACGTAGGAGATGCCGACCCGGACGCCGACCGTCTGGCCGCCGCTGGTGTCGAAGGTGACGAAGCCGCCGGAGCCCTGGCCCGCCGCCGGGAAGCCGTCGGTACCGAAGGTGGTGCCGCCGCTGGAGCTCGTGCTGCCCGCGGTCACGGTGGCGTTGCGCCAGGTACCGGTGGTGCTGAACGCGTGGTCGAAGACCGCGGTGAAGTGCAGGGTGTAGTAGCTGCGCCGGTCGACGGTGTTGATGTACCCGCAGAAGTTGCCGCTCGTCACCGAACCGCTGATGGTCCGGTTGGCAACGTCGATCGTGGTGTCCGCGGCGCTGCTGCCGATCTCGGAGTTGGCGGTGCGGACCAGCATGGTGGCGGGCTGCCCGGCCGGGTAGGTGAACCGGCCGGCGCCGGTGTGCGTCGTCGCGGTCAGTTCGGCGTTCACTCCCGAGGCGAGCCTGGTCTGGTAGTAGCCCGCGGTGGCTGTCTCGGTCGTGTGCGAGAAGCCGCTGGCGTACCGGGCATCCGTGGTGTCCGCGCTCGGCGACGTGGTGACGGCCCCGGCGAAGGGCAGGAACGGTATGTCGCCGCTCGCGCCGGCGCAGCCGGTGCCGGACAGGTGGGTCAGGCTGAAGCCCCGGATCCGGGTGGCGGCGAAGGAGTACCCGCCCGGCCGCACGGTCCGGGTCTGGTTACCGGCGGTGGCCTCGGGACTCCAGTTGACCATGCCGAACGGAGTGACCGCGCCGGGCACGGTCTCCCCGCCGTTGTTCGTGCCGATCAGCGTACTGACGGTGGAGGCCGGGTCGGCGACCGCGGCCTGGGCCGGAGTGGCCGACAGGAGCGGGACGGCGATGGTGAGGCTCAGGCCGACGGTCAGGCCGAGGCCCGCCGCCAGTGCGCGCGAACGAATTCGGGGTCGGTGCATTGTGACCAGCCTCCTGAGGCTTTCCTGGCCCATCCGGGATGCCCGTGCAGCCGGACGCCACCGCTGACAACGTTGTCCAACTGTAGGAACCAATCTATGGGTATGTATAGCTGCCGTAATTTCATTCTGCGGAGTACCTCCGGCGCTAGTCGTGGCCCGCGGACGCCGCGGAAGAGCCGCCCGGGAGCTTTACATCGAGTCGTCGATCCGGCCGG
>JAVHWE010000622.1:0-3631 GCA_032160285.1 Micromonosporaceae bacterium
CAGCGTTGCGTAATCAGGCAACTACAGAGCATGATGGCGGCGGAACAAAGGTAATCCCTCCTGTTATGGCGGGAAGGCCTGTTCTGCCCGTACCGCACGGTTGGCGATTGATGCCGGATTGCCGGACGCGGGTGGGAACCGGCGCGATCCGGATCGGTGGTGCCAGAGACGTAGGTCGCTGGTTCGACCGGCCCTGTGTACGGCCCGGGGGAACTCTTCAAGGGGGGACAAGAAAGATGACGATGGTCGTCGACTGGCCGAGCATGGCCGCATGCCGAAATGGCGACCCGGACGCGTTGTTCGTCCAGGGCGCCGACCAGAACGTCGCGAAGCGCATCTGCCGGGGCTGCCCGGTGCGCTATGAGTGCCTCGCGGACGCACTCGACAACCGCATCGAGTTCGGCGTCTGGGGGGGCATGACCGAGCGGGAGCGGCGCGCGCTGCTACGCCGCCGGCCACAGGTATCGAGTTGGCGGAAGACCTTCGAGGCGGCACTGATCAAGGAGACCGGCAAGGAGCCGGTCGGCGACAAGGAACTCGTACCGACGGGGTGATGCCGGTACGCCGGGGTGGATGCGGTCGGTGGGGGTCGGTCCGCATCCACCCGCTCGGCAACGGTCAGTTGTCCGCGGCGGGTGTGTCGTCGCCGGTGCCGCCGAGTGCCCGGCCGATCGCCCGCAGCCCGTCCAGATCGTGCACGTCGGCCGCCTGCACCGGCACCTCCACCACCGGTACCCGGGGGTGCGCCGCGGCGAAACCGGCCGCCACCGCGGCCTGCCGGGCGCGCTGGTCGACCATCGCCGCGTGTACCCGCATCGCGTCGGCCGCCATCCCGTTGCCGCCCAGTTCGTCGAGGCGATGCGCCGCGGACCGGGCCGAACCCGCACTGATCGCCGGCGCCGATACCGTCGTCATCCGATTGAGCACCAGCCCCGCCAGCGGCATCCGCTCGGCGTCGAGGCGCCCGGCGAAGTACGCCGCCTCCCGGACCGCGTCCGGCTCCGGCGCGGCGACGACCAGGAACGCCGTCTCGCGATCCTGCAGGATCCGGTACGTCCGGTCGGCGCGCTCCCGGAAGCCGCCGAACACCGAGTCGAGCGCGGCCACGAACGTCGACAGGTCCGTCAGCAACTGCGTACCCAGGACCCTGGTCACCGCCCGGGTGAACAGCCCGAACGACGCCGAGGCCAGCTTGAACACGCTCCGGCCGCCGGCCCGCGCCGGGGCCAGCAGCATCCGCAGCATCCGCCCGTCCAAAAACCGCGACAGCCGCGCCGGAGCGTCCAGGAAGTCCAGCGCCGAACGCGACGGCGGCGTGTCGACCACGATCAGGTCGTACTCGTCGCGCGCCCGCAACTGGCCCAGCTTCTCCATCGCCATGTACTCCTGGGTACCGGAGAAGGTGGAACTCATCGCCGCGTAGAAGGGGTTCGCGAAGATCTCTTCGGCCTTCTCCGGATCGGCGTGCGCGAGCACCACCTCGTCGAAGGTCCGCTTCATGTCGAGCATCATCGCGTGCAGCTCACCACCGGCCGCGTCCACGCCTTTGACCTGGCGCGGGGTGTCGTCGAGCGCCGTCAGCCCGAGTGACTGGGCCAGCCGGCGCGCCGGGTCGATGGTGAGCACCACGGTACGTCGGCCGTGGTGCTCCGCCGCGCGAAGACCGAGCGCCGCCGCGGTCGTGGTCTTGCCCACCCCGCCGGACCCGCAGCACACCACGATGCGGATGCCGGGGTCGGCGAGGATCGCGTCGACATCGAGCGGGGGGCTGCCCGGTGGGTCGGCGTGGTGGGAGCGCACCAATGGAGCGTATCCGGTCCGGCCGGCCGGGCTCCGCGGCTCAGCGCGGCGTAGCCAGCGCGTTCGGACCCGCCGGGCTCAGGTCCGGTCGGGTCGGGTGGGGTCCGGTCAGGTCCGGTCTGGTCAGGTCCGAGTCAGCAGGGCGGCGGCCAGGACGTCCAGGCCCTCTCGGGTCACGCCGTCGGGGAGTGCCGGCAGCTCGACGAGCGGTTTGCCGAGCGCGGCCAACTCCTCGCGCAGCGCCGCCTCGACGCCGATCCGGGTCTGGTAGGCCTGTGCCTCGGCGACCACACCAGCCACGGTTTCGGCGTCGCAGGCGAGACCCGCGGCGGTCAGCCCGCGCCTGATCTCGCCCCGCTTGACCCGTGCGCCGGCCAGCAGCGGCTCCCGGGTCGCGTTGACGATCACCGAGTCGATCCGGATGCCGAGGCCCGGCAGGTCGGTGATGGCGTCGGCGGTCTCCTGCACGGGCATCTCCTCCAGCAGGGTGACCACATGCACCGACGTCATCGGGGAGCGCAGGATCGCCGCCACGCCCTCGGACTGCGACTTGATCGGGCCGATCTTCGCCAGCCGGGCCGTCTCGGCGGTCACGTTGAGAAAGCGCCCGATCCGCCCGGTGGGTGGCGCGTCCAGCACGACCGCGTCATACACGCGCCGCCCGTCCGCGGTACGGGTGACCGCCTCCTTCACCTTGCCGGTGAGCAGCACATCGCGCATGCCCGGCGCGACCGTGGTGGCGAAGTCGACGGCGCCCATCTTGCGCAGCGCCCGACCGGCCACGCCAAGCTTGTAGAACAGGTCGAGGTACTCCAGGAGGGCGGCCTCGGCGTCGACCGCGAGCGCGCGGACCTCGCCACCGCGGGGCGCGCCGGCCACCACCCGTTCCTCGTACGGCAGCGGCGGCAGTTCGAACAGCTGGGCGATGCCCTGCCGCCCCTCGACCTCGACGAGCAGCACCCGACGGCCGCCGGTGGCGAGCGCGATCGCCAACGCCGCGGCGACCGTCGTCTTGCCGGTACCGCCCTTGCCGGTGACCACGTGCAGGCGGGCCGGCCAGGGGTCACGCTCGTCTGAGCCCATCACCCGAGATTAGCCGCTGCGGTAGTCAGCCGGTTTCGTCGCACCGCCGGGGTGTCTAGCCGGCGGTGCCGACGTCGCAGACCCACCAACCGGACTTCTCGACGGCGACGAATCGCAGCCGCTCCTCGGCCACCCGCTGGTCCCCCGTAGTGATCTTGACCGGCACGGTCAGGATCGCCGTACTGCCCTTGCGTGACTGTACGGTCGGAGTCGCCCAGCTGTACCGCGGCGACTGGAACCGTTCCTCGTACGATTGCAGCTCGTCGATCTTGCGGGCCAGTACCGCCTTGTCCCGCGACTGCGAGCACACGAACCGGTTCGCCCCCTCCACGTCGTGATCGCGGAACACCGCCGTCAGGAAGCCGTCCACGGCGGCCGTGGGGCTGGACTTGCCGCTGTTGCCGATGTGGGTGATCAGGAGGTACGCCGTCGTGCCGCCGCCCCCACAGAGCACCAGCACGAGTCCGAGCACGATGGATGTGATCATTAATGCCCGGCGCCGGGGCGGCGCCGGCTGCGACGCGGAACCGGCGTACCGACCCGGGACAGCGCCCGGATACCCACCCGGGAAGGGGCCCGGATACCCACCCGGGACGGGGCCCGGATACCCACCCGGGAAGGAGCCCGGCTGGCCCGGGAAGGAGCCCGGCTGGCCCGGCTGGCCCGGAAAGGAGCCGAGCGGGCCCGGGTCGGCGTCCGGGTGCTGGCCCGGCTGGGCGGGCGGGACATGCCCGGGCGGCTCGCCGCC
>JAVHWE010000029.1:0-2631 GCA_032160285.1 Micromonosporaceae bacterium
CGCCACGGCCCGATCCGGCCGAGGTACCTGGAGCGCGAGCGCGAGCCGGTCGGCCAGCAGCCGTCCGACGCGCCGGTCGGCGCGGACCCGGCCCGGCGGGAGTGGGAGGATCGGCAGGTTCAGGATCGGCCGGACCCGGCGGCACCGCCGGCTCCGTCCGCGCCGCAACCAGGGGCTGACCGCCCACAACGGGAGAGACCAGAAGATGGCTGACATACGCATTCCGGACGAACTCAAGCCCGCCGATGGCCGATTCGGCTCCGGACCGAGCAAGGTTCGTCGGGAAGCGGTCGAGGCGCTCGTCGGCGTCTGCACCTCGTACCTCGGCACCTCGCACCGCCGGCGGCCGGTCCGCGACCAGGTCGCCCGACTGCGACGCGGACTCCGCGACCTGTTCTCGGCGCCCGACGGGTACGAGGTGGTCCTCGGCAACGGCGGGACCACCGCCTTCTGGGACATTGCGGCGTTCTCCCTGATCAGGGACAAGGCGCAGTTCGCGAGCTTCGGCGAGTTCGGCGCGAAGTTCGCCAAGGCGGTCTCCGACGCCCCGTTCCTGGCCACACCGACCGTGTTCGCCGCCGACCCGGGCTCGGCCGCGGCGCTGCGCGCCGAGGGCGGCGTCGACGCGTACTGCACCCCGCACAACGAGACGTCCACCGGGGTGGCGGTACCGGTCCGCCGGGTTGTCGGTGCCGACGCCGACGCGCTGATGCTGCACGACGCCACCTCGGGTGCGGGTGGTCTGGAGGTCGACCTGGCCGAGACCGACGTGTACTACTTCGCGCCGCAGAAGGCCCTCGGCTCCGACGGGGGGCTGTGGCTCGCGGTGATGTCACCGGCCGCGATCGAGCGGGCGACCGCGATCAAGGCCACCGGCCGGTACATTCCGGCGTTCCTCGACCTGGTCACGGCGGTGGAGAACGCACGGCTGGAGCAGACATACAACACCCCGGCCCTGGCCACCATCTTCCTCGCCGCCGAGCAGGTCGACTGGATGCTGGCCAACGGCGGGTTGGCGTGGGCGGTCAAGCGCAGCGCCGAGAGTGCCACCACACTGTACGGCTGGGCCGAACGCTCCGAGGTCGCGACGCCGTTCGTCCTCGACCCCGGCCTGCGCTCGAACATGGTCGCGACCATCGACTTCGTCGATGACGTGGACGCCGCCGCCATCGCGGAGGTGTTGCGCGCCAACGGCATCGTCGACACCGAGCCGTACCGCAATCTCGGCCGCAACCAGCTGCGGGTCGGCACGTACCCGACCGTCGACCCGGCCGACGTCGAGGCATTGACCCGCTGCATCGACCATGTCGTCGGCCGCCTGTAGCCGCGACCTCGTCAGGTTTTCGGTTTTCACCCGGCGCGGCTCGCCGGGCCGCGGCTGATTTGACGCGTACTGTGTCGGAGAACGAGCGACACCTGGTGAGCTCAGGCGTGGACGGAGGCATGGATGCGGCCGGTTCGGTTCGTCGCGCTCTCCGAGGACGGCCATGCGTTGGTGCTCGCCGACGAGGTCGGACGCCTGCTGGCGTTGCCCGTCGACGACCGGATCTCGACGGCCATGCGGATCGAGCGCCCGGCCGGTACACCGCCGGTGCCCGGCCAGGTGCCGTACGAGATGTCCACCACGTCGTCGCTGTCGCCGCGCGACATCCAGGCCCGGATCCGGTCCGGTGAGTCCGCCGAGGACGTGGCCCGGGTCGCCGGGGTGCCCGTCGACCGGGTCCTGCGGTACGCGGGACCGGTGCTGCAGGAGCGGGCGATGCTGGCCACCCACGCCCGTCGCACCCGGCTGAAGACGTCCGACAAGGGCGCGTCGCTGGCCGACGTGGTCGACGTCCGGCTGGCCCAGCACGGCATCGACACCGAGAAGATCTCCTGGGACGCGTACCGGCGCGACGACGGTACGTGGCGGATCGTGGCCACCTGGCCCAGCGGCAAGGCCACCGCGCAGGCGATCTGGGAACTCGACAAGGCCCGGCAGTTGGTCACGCCGCACGACGACATGGCGCAGTACCTGTGCGCCGAGCGGCCGACCCAGATCCTCGGTCAGGACGCACCCCAGCCCCAGCACGGGCCGGGCGAGTCGACCCGGGGTGGTCACGAGCCGATGCGGCCGGCCGCCGATACCGCCCGGCGGGAGTCACGGCCCGGCCGTGGCCTGGGGACGGACCCCATCCGGGCCGGGCGCGACGCGCTGCTGGCCACCCTCGACCGGCCGCTGGAGGGTACGGGCAGGTCACGGGCGAACCCGGAGGCGGCGCCGGCCGCCGCTGTCGAACGCAAGCCGGTCCGGGGTGGTGCGGCGGCGCTGCTGGGTTCGCCGGCGTCCGCGTTCGACGACGACAACGACTCGCCGCAGGCGGTGCCGGATGTCCCGTCGCTGGCCGTCCTGCGACCCCGGCGTACCGGCGGCTCGGCACCGGCCGCCGCCGAGCCTGGCACCGACAAGCCGCGCAAACGCCTGCCCAGCTGGGACGACGTGCTGTTCGGCGGCGCACCGGCGGCCCGCGAATCGTCCTGACGTCGCGCGTTTGCAGCCGGATCGATCGCCCTGACCGTCGCGCGTTTTCAGCCGGATCGCTGACCGTCGCTTCAGCCGGCCAGTGAGCGTACGTCGATCGTCTCGTCCAC
>JAVHWE010000152.1:0-3566 GCA_032160285.1 Micromonosporaceae bacterium
ATCCTCGTCCTCGAACCCCACCCGGCCGGTACCGTCGACGGGCGTACCCGCGCCCGGCAGTGCCACCCGGACGATCACCTCGTTGTTGATGCGCCGCTCACCCCGGTACCGAAAGGTGGCCCGCCGCTGCCAATTCGGCGGACCGACCTGTTCGGGTGTGATCGCGATGCCGGCCTCCTCGGCCAGTTCCCGCACGATCGCGTCACGGTAGGTCTCACCTGGCTCGATGCCCCCGCCGGGCAGCTCCCACCAGGTGCCGAGTTCCGGGTAGGTCGGGTCCCGGGTATGCAGCAGCAGCACCCGGTCATGGGCGTCGACAACAACCGCCCGCACGACACGGCGCTCGATGATGTTCACCCGTACCAGGGTGGCAGAAGCATCCCGGTCACGGAGTACAGCGCCCATTGTCGACCGCGGCGCAGCTACGCGATCACACCGGTGGGGCGACCGTATCTGTTGTGCTGACGCGGTAGACGGTCAGATCGGCTGCCAGAGGGCCACGGCATTCGTCGGTTCCCAGCCAGGCAGCGAGGTGTGCGCCTGGCGGCACTGGTAGCGCCCGCCGTTGTAGGTAACCACCTGGCCGACCGAGTACGCGGTATTCACGGCCCACGCGGTGCCCGACGGCGGTGTGGTAGGCGGTGTGGTCGTCGGGGGCGTGCCGGGCGCGCCCGGCGGTGTCGTGGCCGGCGGTGCCGGGGCTCCGGTGTCCTGTCCGAAGACCCGGATGTAGTCGATGAGCATCTGCTGCGGGTAGGTCGACGTCGCGTCCGGGTTACCCGGGAAGGCACCACCCACAGCCACGTTCAGCAGCAAAAAGAACGGATGGTTGAACGCCCACGGATTACCGCTGGTATCCGCATTCGTATGCCGCGAATACTGGATCCCATCCACGAACCACGTCACCACATTCGGCGCCCAGTCCACCGCGAACGTATGGAAACCATTCGCGAACGCCTGACCCGCCGGCAGATTGAACGTCCCACTCAACGGATTACCACCCGAGTACCCCGGCCCATGCAGACTACCGAAATTCGTCGCCGGCGTACGCCCCACACTCTCCATGATGTCGATCTCACCACTGTTGGGCCACCCCACCTGACCCAGATTCGAACCCAACGCCCAAAACGCCGGCCAGATCCCCTGACCCCGCGGCATCTGGATCCGCGCCTCGATATGACCGTACTGAGCCGTGAACTTCCCCGCCGTGTTCAACCGCGCCGACGTGTACTGACACGTCCCATACCAACACTGATTATTCGACGGATTCTCCCGACGCGCCGTAATCACCAGATGACCCTGACCATCCATCGCCGCGTTCGCCGCACCGTTGGTATAAAACTCCAACTCGTTGTTGCCGAACCCACCACCACCCAGATCGCGCCCCCACTTGGTGGTATCCGGCGCCGTCCCCGCCGCCCCGTTGAACTCATCCGCCCACACCAACGGACCCGCCGCGGACGCGCGCGGAACCGTCGGACCGGCCAGGAACGACACACCGGCGACGGCGGCGACAACGGCGAGTCCGAGCACGCGACGGCCGAGGCGTACCGGTCGTGTCCGGCGCGGGTGGACGGTGTCGCCTGGCGCGCGCGACGAACGAAGTCGAGGCATCGAGATCATCCGATCATGAGGAGGGACGGACCTAGGCGCTCAGGACCGGCTGCCGACTAACGGTTTACGACCTTTACAGATTGATGGAAGACTATAACGGTACGGAAGTCAATGGAACGTCCAGGTGCCGGACGCCTACCGTGGCGGGGCGGCGTTCATCAGATCGACGACGCTCTGCTGACGCGCCGCGTCGGTGCGATCCAACGGTCCCGCCCAGCGCAGCCCGTACGCGTCCAGAGCATTACGGTCGGTGGCGTATGCGGAGTCGGCCAGCCGGGCAAGGTACGCGGTGTACGGGTGATCGGCCAGCGCCGTATTCAACTGCGCCAGTCCGCGCACGTACGCGCCCTTGAACGACGGACCGTCGGTACCGCAGTCACGTGATTCACACGGCTCGCGCAGAATCCCGTTCACGTTCAGCGCGGTGCTCGATGTCGCGGCGGTCGCCACCTGTCGGGCGGTGGTCAGCAGCGTCGCGTCGCCGGTGGCACGATTCAACGCGGTCAGCCCGGCGACGAGCACGCCCTGGTTGTACGACCAGGCGGTCCTGCCGTTGTTGCGGCAGGTGGCGACGTTGATCCCGTCGTTGACGAGCCTCGAACTGTTGATCATGCCGGTGCCGACGAACCAGGCCCAGTCGGCCCGCGCCCGCTGCAGGTATCCGGTGTCACCCGGGATACGGCTGTGCAGCGCCGCGTTCAGTTGTATGTACAGGCTGTTGGTGATCGCGTTCTTGTAGGTCCGAAGGTTGCTCCACCAGACTCCCCCGCCGCAGACCGCATCCCAGTACAGCGCCATGTGGTCGGCGTCGGCGCGGGCGGTGTCGAGATACCGCCGGTCGCCCGTCGCGTCGTACGCGGCGATCCAGGCGAGCCCCCACCACCCCGTGTCGTCGTTGAACTCGTTGGTGAAGTTGCCGCTCATCGCGTTGAGGTTGCGGGTGTACGTGTTCTCGATCGCGTACCGGTAGCTGGCCATCCCGGTGACCCGGGCGTTTTCGATGATCGCGGTCAGGGCGTTGGCCGAGTTCCACCAACCGGTCGTCGCGAACAGGCCGGTGCTGTGGTCGTAGAACTGCATCAGCGCCGTGGCCGCTGCGGTGGACCGGTTGCCGGCGTTTCGGGTGGTGCGGGCCCACGGCGTGCAGGCGGTCTCCGCCTGGTCAAACGCCTTGCCACAGGCGCGGGTCGCGCCGACGCCGAAACCCCCGGTGTTGTCGACGTTGTACATGCCGGTACGCCGACTGACGGCGCCGGCGCCGATCGTCGAAGCGCCCAGCCTGCTGCCCGCCGCCCACGTGCCGCCGCCGTCGAAGGACCGGTCCAGCCAAACCTCGTCGCCGAACCGGCCGGCCTCGAGGACCGCCCACGACATCGCGGCGGCGTCGTCGAAGTGCAGCGAGATCCGGCGGGAGAAGGTAAGCGCCGTCAACGGTAGCCGGTCGCCCGCGGCGAGAGCCGCGTCACGCCCGTCGCAGAAGGTATTGCAGATCGCGGTGGCAGCCGCGCTAACGGTGCTCGCGGTAACGGTGCTGGCGGTGACGGTGGTCGCGGCGTTGGCGTCACCGGCCCCGGTACCGATCTGTGTCAACAGTGCCGCGGCCACCATGACGGTGGCACCGGCGGAAACTGCTCCTCGTCGAGTCATTGGCACGAGACCCCCTTTGGGGGTGGAATGCGGTCCCGGTGAGCGAAAACCGGGAAAGGGTGAGCGAGAACCGGGAGAGATAGCGCTCTCCCGGTAAGGGAAAGGTAGACCAAATAATCACAATCGTCAATGTCTTCCCCTACTGTGCCGAGTGTTCCCGTCGTGCCCAGCTGGGCGGATTGATTGGGACCGGCGATCTGATCGGAACGGCTGCGCCACGGACACCGAGGCGTGATCACCGGTGCGCGGTCCGGACCCGTGGACGCCCCCACCCGTGCCGATGCCGCTACGCGCGCGGGCCTGCC
>JAVHWE010000182.1:0-3768 GCA_032160285.1 Micromonosporaceae bacterium
CACGGAGGTGCGGTTGTGGGCCAAGCTGGAGGACCGCAACCCGACCGGGAGTGTGAAGGACCGCCCGGCGCTGTGGATGGTGCGGGCCGCCGAGGAGGCCGGCCGGCTGCGCCCCGGCGACACCATCCTGGAGCCGACCAGCGGCAACACCGGTATCGCGCTGGCCATGGTGGCGAAGCTGCGCGGGTACCGGCTGGTCTGCGTGATGCCGGAGAACGTGTCCAGCGAGCGGATCGAACTGCTCCGGATGTACGGGGCGGAGATCATCTTTTCGCCGGCGGCGGGCGGCTCGAACAGGGCCGTCGCGATGGCCAAGGAAATCGCCGCCGAGCACCCCGACTGGGTGATGCCGTTCCAGTACGGCAACGAGGCCAACGCGCGAGCGCATTACGAGAGCACGGGGCCCGAACTGCTCCGGGACCTGCCCACGGTGACCCATTTCGTGGGCGGGCTCGGTACCACCGGCACCCTGATGGGCGTCGGACGGTACCTGCGCGAGAAGGTCGAGGGCATCGAGATCATCGCGGCCGAGCCACGCTACGGCGAGCTGGTGTACGGGCTGCGCAACATCGACGAGGGGTACGTTCCCGAGCTCTACGACGCGACGGTGCTGTCGCGGCGGTTCTCGGTCGGTACCCGCGATGCCGTGCTGCGTACCCGCCAGCTGGTTGAGGTCGAGGGGCTGTTCGCCGGCTTCTCCACCGGCGCGGTTCTGCACGCGGCGCTGGCCGTGGCGCACGAGGCGGTGAAGGCGGGCCGCCGTGCCGACGTGGCCTTCGTGGTGGCCGATGGCGGCTGGCGGTACCTGTCGACCGGCGCGTACCTCGGCACGCTGGCCGAGGCGGAGGAGAAGCTGGACGGCCAGCTGTGGGCGTGAGCGTCGTTACCCCAGGGTGACGACGAAGCAGGCGAGTTCCGCGGCGGTGGCGCCGCCGAGGAGTGCCCACGGCAGGTGGCGGCGGTGGATGCTGGCGAAGGCGCCGACCGTGCACGCGATCCCGATCAGGCCGAGGGTGAACATGACCGCCAGGTACCAGGTGGCGATCGTGGTGAGCAGGCCGACGATGATGCGCAGCGCCAGGACGAGGCCGCCGAAGCCGAGCGTGGCCGCCCAGGTGGTGACGCCGGCGAGGCGCCGCAGCCGCACCGACGGGTCGGCGGTACCCGGTACCCGGAAGTTCGTCGCCATGGCGGTGCGCGCGGTCTGCTGGGCGGGTATCCGCATCAGCCTCGCGGACGCCGCCCGGATCACCCGCGCCGATCGCGCCGCGATCGTCGCCGGCGCCGTGTCGGTGGCGGGTTTCGTCGTCACGGCCTTGGCCCCTTTGGATACTCCGCGCGCAGATGTGGTTCGCGGCGTGGTTCACCTGGTAATCCACTCTACGGCCTCACTATGGGCAACTGTTTGCCCGACACCGGGTTACGGCTGGTGAGGGGCCATGTGTGCCGGGTGTCACGTTGGCGACATGTGGCAACCGGAGCGAGGGGACACGGGTTCGTCGGCGTAGGCTCCGCTGCGTGACGGACGCGCCCATCGGGATTTTCGACTCCGGGGTCGGCGGTCTGACGGTGGCGCGCGCCATCCTCGACCAGCTGCCGCATGAGCAGGTGCTCTACGTCGGCGACACCGCGCACGTGCCCTATGGGCCCAAGCCGATCGCCGACGTGCGGCGCTACGCGCTGGACTGCCTCGACCACCTCGTCGAACAAGGCGTGAAACTGCTGGTCATCGCCTGCAACAGCGCGTCGGCGGCGTGTTTGCACGACGCCCGCGAGCGGTACGCCGTGCCGGTTGTGGAGGTGATCCGGCCGGCGGTGCGCCGCGCCGTCGCCGCCAGCCGCAACGGGCAGGTCGGCGTGATCGGTACCGCCGCGACCGTCAACAGCCGGGCGTACGAGGACGCGTTCGCCGCCGCGCCGCACGTCGTCGTGCACAGCGCGTCCTGCCCGCAGTTCGTCGACTACGTCGAGCGCGGAATCACCTCCGGCCGGACCCTGCTCGGCCTCGCCAGCGCGTATCTCGAGCCGCTGCAGCGGGCCGGGATCGACACGCTGGTGCTCGGCTGTACCCACTATCCGCTGCTCGCCGGGCTGCTCGGGCTCGTCATGGGCGACGGGGTCACGCTGGTGTCGAGCGCCGACGAGACCGCCAAGGACGTGTACCGGGTCCTCACCGAGCTTGATCTGCTCCGGCCCGACGACGCCCCGCCGCCGGTCCACCGCTTTCTCGCCACCGGGGACCCCGAACTCTTCGCCCGGCTGGCGCACCGCTTCATCGGGCCCGAGGTGGGCGTCACCGGCGGTGTGCCGGCGTGAAACTGACGGTGCTGGGGTGCGCGGGCAGCTTTCCGGGCCCGGAGTCGGCCTGCTCGGCGTACCTGGTCGAGGCCGAGGGCTTCCGGTTGATGCTTGACTTCGGTACCGGTTCGATGTCGGCGCTGCAGCGCTTTTCCGGGCTCAACACGGTGGACGCGGTGCTCCTGTCGCACCTGCACGCCGACCACATTTTCGACGCCTGCCAGTACGTCGTGGTCCGGCGGTACGCTCCGGCCGGCCCGCTGCCGCCGATCCCGGTGTACGCCCCGCCGGGGGCCCCGGAGCGGCTCGCGACCGCTTACGGCGGCCCGGACGAGGGGCCGGTCGACGACGTCTACTCGTTCTACACGCTGCAACCCGGCTCGTTTCCGATCGGCCCGTTCCAGGTCACCGTCGACCGGGTCAACCACCCGGTCGAAACCTACGGGGTACGGGTGGAGCACGCCGGCCGGGTGCTGGTGTACTCGGCCGACACCGCGCCGTGCGAGGCGTTGCTGCGGCTGGCGCAGGGTGCCGATGTGCTGCTGTGCGAGGCCAGCTACCTCGACGGCATGGACAACCCGCCCGATCTGCACCTGACCGGCCGCGAGGCGGGTGAGTGCGCGACCAAGGCCGGAGTGGGCCGGCTGCTCCTTACCCACCTGGTTACCGCGTGGGGCAGTGAAATGCTCACGTTCGAAGCGGCCAGCGCCGAATATGACGGTTCGGTGGAGATCGTCCGGCCGGGCTCCCGGTACCTGATCTAGCGGGGGAATATCGGCGACCGGTGGTTCGGCGGTCGGGCTTACGGGCATCAAGCGGTGGTAGGTCTGTTGGAAGGAGCCCGCCGTGCCCGAATCAGAGGCGACGTCCAAGGCCCGGTCCACGCGCACCGAGCGCCGGCCCGGCCCGGACAGCCCCACCAAACTCAGCAAGGGCAGCTGGTGGGGCGTGGCCAAGCGCACCGTCAAGCAGTTCCAGGCCGACAACCTCACCGACTGGGCGGCGGCGCTGACCTACTACGGCCTGCTGTCGATCTTCCCCGGGTTGGTGGTCCTGGTCTCCTCGCTGGGCCTGCTCGGCGACCGTGCCGCCAACACGGTACTCACGAACATCAAGCAGCTCGCGCCGCCTCCGGCCGAGGCGATTCTGACGCCCGCGTTCAGGAGCGTGCTGCAGGCCAAGCACACCGCCGGCATCCTGGCCATCGTCGGCCTGCTGGGGGCGCTGTGGTCGGCATCCGGCTACATCGGGGCGTTCATCCGGGCGGCCAACGCGATCTACGACGTACCGGAGGGCCGGCCGATCTGGAAGACCCTGCCGCTCCGGCTGGGCCTGACCGTGATCATCGGCGTCCTGCTCACGGTGAGCGTACTGGCGATCGTGATGACCGGCCGGCTCGCCGGGGCGGTCGGCAGCCTGCTGCACGTCGGCCATACCGCGGTACTGGTGTGGGACATCGCGAAGTGGCCG
>JAVHWE010000196.1:0-3429 GCA_032160285.1 Micromonosporaceae bacterium
CCTCGGCCGGATCGGGCCGTGGCGGTACACCTGATCGGTGGACGGCGGTACCGGATCGGGTGCGGCGCGTCCGGCCACTGCCTGGTCGGTGCTGGCCGCGACCTCCGGTGCGGCCCCTCCCGGCGGCGCCAGCGGCGCCCGGGTGTCCGGTGCCCGGGTCTCCGGCGGCGGGTAGCTCGCCGCCGGCTCCGGCACGTACTGCCCGGGCGCGTACCGCGCCGGGGCGTACGGCTGCGGCGTGTAGGGCTGCGGGGGGTACGGCTGCGCCTCGTGCCGGGACTCGGGGTAATCGGTCGGCGGGTAGATCGCGGCCGGCTCCGGTGCGGCGGCCGCCACCGGCGACGGCACGTCGGGCGCTGCCCGTTTCGGTGTGTAGGCTGCGGCCGGCTCCGGTAGGTACGGCGCGGTGGCTGGCTCTGGCAGGTCCTGCGCGGCCGGCTCCGGCGAGAAGGGTACGGCCGGCCCGGGTACGAAGGGCGCGGGTATCTCCGGGAGGTACGGCGCGGCCGGCTCCGCCTCCGATCCGCCGTACCCCGGCGTCGCGGCGGCGTTGGCCGGGGCACCGGCGGCTGGGGCGTTGGCCGGGGCGCCGGCGGCTGGGGCGTTGGCCGGGGCACCGGCGGTTGGGGCGTTGGCGGGCGCATCAAGGGCCTGGGCACCGGCATCGACGGGGCCGGCACCAGCGGCGGCCAGGCGACTGCGCAGACGCCGGTTCCGCCGCCAGGCCCGCCAGCTTGCGGTGAGCCAGACCGTCTGGATCAACGCGAGGAGCGCGAACGGGACGGTCGGGATCAGCTCGCCGGCCGGGCCGACGTCGCTGGCCCACGCGTGCGTCGCCGAACGGGTGCGTACCCAGGTCCGTTCCTGCCGGCCGACCTGGTCGTGGCGGAAGGTACGCAGCTCAAGGCGGCGGAGGTGGACGGAGCCGTTCGTCGCCTCGAACGCGCCGTAGCACAGGGCGTAACTCCTGGTGTGCGCGCAAGTCTCGATCGTGACCGTGCCGGGGATTCCGGTCCACCGCGCCCGCGCGACGTCGATGCCGTCCCGCGAGAACACGGCGATGCCGCCGATGCCGGCCAGCCACAGCATGACCGCGAAGGCCCACGCGCCGGCGGTGCGCAGGCGCCAGCTTCCGGCGTCCAGATCGTCGGCGTCCGTAACCTGGTCGCGACTCCGGGCCGGGTACCGCTCGGAGTCCATGCCGGTCGCCGCCGGACCGGCTCGATCGTCCACCACACACCGAGCGTACGGTCGGATCAGCCCTCGTGCGGAATTCCGTCCCACCCCTCGACTTCGTGGGGTTTGCGGGGGCTCGGACCGACGTACGTAGCCGATGGGCGGACCAGCCGGCCGAGCGTCTTCTGCTCCATTACGTGGGCGCTCCAGCCGGCCACCCGGGCACAGGTGAACATCGACGTGAACATGTGTGCGGGTACCTCGGCGAAGTCGAGGACCACGGCGGACCAGAATTCGACGTTGGTCGCGAGGACCCGGTCGGGGCGGCGCTCGTGGAGCTCCTTGAGGGCCGCCGCCTCCAGTGCCTCGGCGACCTCGTAGCGCGGTGCGCCGAGGTCGCGCGCGGTACGCCGCAGCACCCGGGCGCGCGGGTCCTCCGCCCGGTACACCCGGTGACCGAAGCCCATCAGCCGCTCACCCCGGTCGAGCAGCTCCTTGACGTACCCGGTGGCGTCGCCGCTGCGCTCGACGTCTTCGAGCATGCCCAGTACCCGTGACGGGGCCCCGCCGTGCAGCGGGCCGGAGAGTGCCCCGATGCCCGACGAGATGCACGCCGCGACGTCGGCGCCGGTGGATGCGACCACCCGGGCGGTGAACGTGGAGGCGTTCATGCCGTGCTCGGCGGCCGAGATGAAGTACGCGTCGACGGCCTTGACGTGCCGCGGGTCGGGCTCGCCGCGCCACCGCTTCATGAACCGCTCGACGATGGTGTGCGCCTTGTCGATCTCCTTCTGCGGTACCGCCGGTAGCCCGAGGCCGCGGGCAGCCTGTGCGACGAACGACAGCGCGGTCACGCTGACCCGGGCCAGGTCCTCGCGGGCCTGGCTGTCGGAGATGTCCAGCAGCTGGCGCAGCCCCCAGTACGGCGCCAGCATCGCGACGGCGGACTGCACGTCCACCCGGATGTCGCCGGAGTGCACCGGCAGCGGAAACGGTTCGGCCGGTGGCAGGCCTGGGCCGAACTTGCCGTCGACCAGCAGCGCCCATACGTTGCCGAACGAGATCTGGCCGATCAGGTCCTCGATGTCCACCCCGCGGTAACGCAGCGCCCCGCCCTGGCGGTCGGGCTCGGCGATCCCGGTTTCGAAGGCGATCACGCCCTCCAGGCCGGGCTTGAAATCGGACATGTCTATCTCCTACGTAGGGGTGCGGCGCGTGCTACCGGCGGGGGTACCTCACCGTCATCCTCACTCCTGGGGGTGACATACGCGAGGAAAGGCTTTTAGTACTTGTGTTTCGCACGACACATCTTCACGTATTTCGACCCGATGAAGGAAGGTTGTTGGCGTGACACCCAGCACACCAGCCGATCACCCGGATCTCACCCGGATGCGGCTGGAATATCTCGCCGCACCGGGTGGGCGTGGACTCGATGAGACCGACCTGGCCGCCGATTGGCCCACCCAGTTCGGGCGCTGGCTGGCCGAGGCGATCAGCGCCGAAATCCCCGAACCGAACGCGATGATCTTCGGTACCGCCGACGCGGCCGGCCGACCGAGTGGCCGTACCGTGCTGCTGAAATCCTACGACGCCGCCGGTTTCACCCTGTTCACCAGCTACTCGTCGCGCAAGGGGCGCGAGGCGGCGGCCAACCCGTACGCGAGCCTGGTCTTTCCCTGGTTCGTCATCCACCGCCAGGTGGTGGTGGCCGGTCGCGTCGAATCGGTCGCGCGCGCCGAGACCGAGGCGTACTTCCGGATCCGCCCGCGCGGCTCCCGAATCGGCGCCTGGGCCAGCCCGCAGTCGTCGGTGATCGGTTCCCGCGGCGAGTTGGACGACGCGTGGGAGGCGATGGCGCGGCGGTAGCCGGAGGGCGCGGAGGTCCCGCCCCCGGACGATTGGGGCGGCCTGCGGGTGGTACCGGAGACCGTGGAGTTCTGGCAGGGCCGGCGCGACCGGCTGCACGACCGGCTGCGGTACCGCCGCACCGACGACGGCTGGGTGATCGAGAGACTCGCTCCGTGACCGGAGCTGACGGGTCGGCGCCCACCGAGGTCGCTCCGCCGGCTGGTTGGCTGGGCCGCCACGCGATCGACGTCAGACCGCTGCGGCACGCCGCGTACCGACGGCTGTTCATCGGCTCGGCGGTCTCCTACTTCGGCTACCAGTTCACCGCGGTCGCGGTACCGGTCCAGATGTACGCGCTGACCGGCTCCTCGACCTGGGTCGGGTACCTCGGCCTCGCCGCCCTGC
>JAVHWE010000206.1:0-2634 GCA_032160285.1 Micromonosporaceae bacterium
TGGCCAATCCGGGGTGCCCGAACAGACGGACGCCACCGCTGACAACGTTGTCCAACTGTAGGAACCAATCTATATGGACATGTCGATGTTCGGAGTCGTCTGCACAGATGTCCGAAGTCGTCTGCACGCACCTGACGAATGGACTGATCCGGTCGGCGCGGCTGTTCCGTGAGCCGATTGATCAGCAGGCGTCTGCTTGGCGTTGGGGAGCCCATAGTTGGTCGGCGTCGCCGGCGGCGAGCCGGCCTCGGTAGACGTCGATCTTGTGGTCGATGAGTTTGAGGTTTTCTTGTAGTTCAGCGAGCTTGGTGTTCACCTCGGCGCGGTGGGCCTCCAGGAGGGCTAGTCGTTCCTGCTCGTTGCCACGCCCGGCGGACACGAGTTGGGCGTAGCGCCGGATGGCCTTGATGGGCATGCCGGTGGCCCGCAGCCTGGCGCAAACGGTGATCCAGTCCAGGTCGAGCTGCTGGTAGCGGCGCCGGCCGCCGGCGGTGCGGTCGACGGGGGTGACGGCCAGGCCGACGCGTTCGTAGTAGCGCAGGGTATGGACGCTGACCCCGGTGCGGCTGGCGGCTTCGGCGATGCTCACGCCGGCCTGAGGGCCGGAGCGCGCGGGGCCTGGTGCGGTCTGCGGCTTGACTTCGAGCACGCTCTAAATCCTAGCGTTGTGGCCATGACGGCAACCCTGATCACAGGAGCAAACAAGGGTCTCGGCCTCGAGACCGCCCGCCGACTCATTGCCGCGTCCCACACCGTCTATATCGGAAGTAGGGACGCCGAACGCGGGCGTCGGGTCGCCGAGCGGTTGGGCGCACGGGCGGTCCAACTCGACGTCACCGACGACGCGTCCGTGGCGGCCGCGGTAAGGGCCATCGAGGCCGTCGGAGGGCTGGACGTACTGGTCAACAACGCCGGCATCGCGACGGAGTGGAGGGGCACCAACGCCGTGATCGGCGCCGCGGACCTGACAGCCGACTTGATGCGGCAGACATTCGAGACGAACGTCTTCGGCACGGTACGCGTCCTCCACGCGTTCCTCCCGGTGCTGCAGCGTTCGGCCGCCCCGGTCGTGGTCAACGTCAGCAGCGGCTTGGCCTCGCTTACCCGAGTCACCACCCCGGGCATCCCGGCGTACGCCTACCCGGGCGTCGCCTACCCAGCGTCGAAGACGGCAGTCAACATGATCACCGTGCAGTACGCGAAGGCGTTCCCGAACATGCGGATCAACGCAGTGGAGCCCGGTTTCACCAAGACCGACCTGAACGGGAACACCGGCATCCAGACCGTCGAACAGGGAGCCGAGATCATCGTGCGCATGGCGCAGGTGGACTCTGATGGCCCCACCGGGGGCTACTTCGGCCCTGAAGGCACCCTCCCCTGGTAATCAAAACTGAGCCCATCAGGTACACCGAAACTGCCTAGTTGTGGTACACCCCAACACTGTCAGAGTCCGAACTCTGACAGGACATGTATAGCTGCCGTAATTTCATTCTGCGGTGCGCGGGTGCCGCAACTCCCACTGGACGCACTGCTCCCACGCGGCCAGACGCCTTTCGGCCAGGGCTGCGGCTTCGCGCGACAGCAGGTCGACACAGGCAGCGGAAAGGTAACCCCCGAGCGCGGCACGCCTGGCGTCCGCGCACGCCCGGCCAGCGGGAGTAGGGGCGCGCTCAGCGGGGAGCGCGGAGAGTCACGTCCCTGGTACGGCCACCTCGACCAGCTCGGCGGCACCCGGCCGCCAGCCGGTGACGACGACCGCGACGTACCGGGCGGGCATGTTGACCGGCACTTCGGTGACCCGGCCGGGCCGCGATGTTTCGGCCCCCATCACCGGCTGGTAGGTCACCCCATCCGTGGACGTCTCGACGTGTGCCGGTTGCCGGTGCCCGGACGACCAGGTCAGCGAAACCACCGCCACGTCGTGCGCCGCCCCGAGGTCGACGACCATCCGCCCGCTGGTTCCCGGCCGCCACGCGGTCCGCGGGTCGCCGTCCACCGCGAAGCGCGGCTCGCCCATGCCGTCCGGCAGCGGCGAGGTAGGGAACGTGGTACGACCACGGGCCAGGTCCGCGCTCGGGGTCAGCGTCCCGCCGGTGGCCTCGACGGTACGGCTGGCACCGGCCGGTACCCGCAGTCGCCGCGACCAGTGGCCGGTCGAGGCGCGCAGCGTGACGGACACGCCGCGGTCGGCGGGAGCCGCGACAGTGACCTGGTGCGAGTCCGCCACCTCGAACCGGCTGCCGACCGGTACCCGGCCATCGACGGTGAAGCGTGGCGGCTCCACCCGACCGGTCCCGGCAGCCAACGTCACCACGTAATCCGTACCGCCGTCGCGCACGACCTGCACCCCTCGGTACAGGCGGATGTCGTGGGTGGACGGGACCGCGACCGCCACGTCGGTGACCGGATCGGCGGAGAGGTTGAATATCGCCAGGTACCCGTCCGCGTCGCTGACCCGCAGCGGCGGCGGCCCGCCCGACGGCATCGTGCGGTGGGCGGCGGCCGCGAGCTGGGCCGTCGTCCGGCCGCTGTACCCCTCGACGATCAGCTTCGCACTGCCGGCAGCCGGGCCGGTCGACGCGACCACTCCGGTCGGGTTCACCGTGATGGGGTTGTCCGCGCCGTGCGTGACCA
>JAVHWE010000383.1:0-5570 GCA_032160285.1 Micromonosporaceae bacterium
GGGCTGGTGTCGCCGCCGTACTCGCACGACTGCACCGCGTCGAGATCAACGCCGCGGTTCGAGCAGCGGCCGGCGCATACCCCGATCCGCTCCTCCGGTCGTCGGATGCGATCCACCTCGCCACAGCCGAACTTCTTATCGCCTCGGGTAAGACGCTCACTGCGTTCGTCACCTACGACAAGCGCCTGGCCGAAGCCGCCGGCGTGGTGGGACTCACCGCCGTCGCACCCGGCCGAACCTGACCAGACAACTCCAGCCGGCAGCCCGGCGGCACCGGTCCGCCGCCACTACGTGGGGACGCGGTCGGCGGCCACGGCGGCGTCGACGGGGTCGACGGGGTCGACGGGGTCGGGCTGAACTCTTCGGCCGGACCGGGCGTTCTCGTGCGGGAATACCCACCGGCGGAACGCCCACAGCCGGAAGATCATCCCGACCAGGGTGCCCAGGACCAGTCCGCTGACGAAGTCGGCGATCTCCTGTACCGGGCGGGAGACGTTCGGCGTCTGCAGGTCGAACACGTAGCGCGAGGCGTACTGCGGTACCGCGGTCAGCACCACCGCGATCGCGCTGAACAGGAAGAACAGCGACGCCTCATGGTGGCGCCGCCGGCCGCCGCGGGTCCGGAACGACCACTCGCGGTTGAGTAGGTATGACACAACCGAGGCGATGACGGTGGCCACCACCAGCGCGGTGACCGGCCGGGCGGCGAGGATGGTCAGTTTGAGCGCGTAGTAGATCGCCGTGGTGATCACATAGCAGATGCCGCCCACCACGGCGAACTTGATCACTTCCCGGCGCCGACGCAGCGGCTCCCGAAGTGGCCCCGGAAGCAGCTCCAACACCCGATCGGTCGATAACATCGGACGGACTATACCGGCGCTGGCTGGCAGCTGCCTGGGGACCCGACCGGAGACGGCTGAAGAAAGCGCGGATGCCCGGAGACCCGGACGGGGCGCCCGCAGACCCGGACGGGCGCCCGGAGAACGCGGCCCGGTCAGAACGCGCACGCCACCACGAGTGAGTCGGTACGGCCGGGGAGCAGGTCGAGCCGGCCGATCCCGCCGGCGGCCCGCAGATCGGGCTCCGCCTGGACGAGCAGGTCCAGCTCGGCGGCCGGACCCAGCGCCTCGGCCAGCGCGACCGCGGCCTTCATCGACAACCGCCGGTCGGACTTGGCGCGGCGCACCTGGTGCAGCGCGTCGCTGGTGACCTTGAGCACCGCCGGATCACCACCCACGGCGAGTTCCCGCGTGGACGGCCAGGGCGAACGGTGCACCGAACCGTACCGCCACCACGACCACACCTCCTCCGTCACGTACGGCAGGATCGGCGCGAACAGCCGAAGCTGTATCGACAGGGCGAGTGCCAGGGTGGCGCGCGCCGACATCGAGCCGGCGTACGCCCGCTCCTTCACCAACTCGATGTAGTCGTCGCAGAACACCCAGAAGAAGCGCTCGGTGGCCGCGAGCGCACCGGTGTGGTCGTAGGCGTCCAGGTGCCCGGTCGCGGTGTCGACCACCGCACACAGCTCGGCGAGCAGCGACCGGTCGAGGGGCTCGGTGACGGCCGCCGCGCCGGCCCGTAGCGCCTCGGCGGCACCGAGACCCGCCACGAACACCGACGCGTTGAGCAGCTTGGTCGCCAGCCGCCGGCCCACCCGGATCTGGCTGTCGTCGTACGTGAGGTCGGTGCCGGGCCGGCCGCTCGCGGCCCAGTACCGGATCGCGTCCGCACCGTAGCGCTCCAGCGTGTCCCGGGCCGGGTCCGCCATGGTGGATTTCGACATCTTCTTACGGTCGGGGTCGAGGATCCACCCGGCGACCACCGTCGTGTGCCAGGGCAGGACACCCAACTCCAGGTGTGCGCGCACCACGCTGGCGAACAGCCAGGTCCGGATGATTTCGTGGGCCTGGGGCCGTAGATCCATCGGATACACCCGATGGAACAGGTCGGGATCGCGCTCCCAGCCGCTCGCGATGAGCGGGGTGAGCGAGGACGTGGCCCAGGTGTCCATCACGTCCGGGTCGGCCGTGAATCCGCCCGGCCGGTCGCGCTGGCTCTCGTCGTAGGAGTCGGGTGTCTCGGCGGCGGGGTCGACCGGCAGCCGCGACTCGGCCGGCATGATCGGCCGGCTGTAATCGGGGCGGCCCTCGTCGGGTTCACCGCGGCCACCGAGCGGATACCACACCGGTATCGGCACGCCGTAGTACCGCTGTCGGCTAATCAGCCAGTCACCGGTCAATCCGGCGACCCAGTGTTCGTACCGGTGGTGCATGTGCGCCGGCACCCAGCGCAGCTCCTGGCCACGGGCCAGGAACGCCTCGCGCAGCGCGCGATCGCGTCCGCCGTTGCGGATGTACCACTGACGCGAGGTCACTATCTCCAGTGGAAGGTCACCCTTTTCGTAGAACTTCACCGGGTGGGTGATCGGCCGGGGTTCACCGACCAGGTCACCGCGTTCGGTGAGGAGCTCGACGATCCGGCGCCGGGCCTGCTTGACGGTCTTACCGGCCACCTCGGCGTAGACCGTCCGATCCACATCGGACGGTGGGTCGGCGAGGAGCCGGCCGTCGCGCCCGATCACGGTACGGGTCGGCAGGTGCAGATCGCGCCACCAGGCCACGTCCGTCAGGTCGCCGAACGTGCACACCATGGCCAGGCCGGTACCCTTGTCCGGTGCGGCCAGCGCGTGGGCGTGGACCGTGACGTCCACATTGAACAGGGGAGTGCGGACGGTGGTGCCGACGAATCCCGCGTAGCGCGCGTCGTCGGGGTGGCACACCAGTGCGACGCACGCCGCCAGCAGCTCCGGCCGGGTGGTGTCGACCAGCAGCTCGCCCCGGTCTGCGCCGGCGGTGCTGGCCGTGCCGGCGGTGCTGGCCGTGTCGGCCGTGCTGGCTGCGCCGGCCGTGCCGGCGGGGCGGAAGCGCAGTCGGTGGTAGGCGCCCGGCCGGTCGCGGTCGGTCAACTCGGCCTGCGCGACCGCTGTCTGGAACGTGACGTCCCAGAGCGTCGGGGCCTCGGCCAGATACGCCTCACCCCGTGCCAGGTTGCGCAGGAACGCGCGCTGGCTCGCGGTACGGGCGTCGTGGCCGATCGTCGTGTACCGGTACGACCAGTCCACCGACAACCCGAGCCGGCGCCACAGCTCCTCGAACGCCTGCTCGTCGGCGGCGGTCAGCGTCGCGCACAGTTCGATGAAGGTGCGACGGGACACCGGGGTCGTCTCGTCGGCCGGGGTGAACGACGGGTCGTAGGGCAGGGACGGGTCACAACGGACCCGGTACGTGTTCTGCACCCGCCGCTCGGTGGGTAACCCGTTGTCGTCCCACCCCATCGGGTAGAACACCGCCTTGCCGCGCATGCGCTGGAAGCGGGCCACGAAGTCGGTGTGGGTGTAGGAGAACAGGTGACCCATGTGCAGGGCGCCGGATACGGTCGGCGGGGGCGTGTCGATCGCGTACACGCCGGCCCGGTCCTTCGACCGGTCGAACGCGTACGTGCCGTCGGCCTGCCAGCGGCGCGCCCACTTCTCCTCAAGTCCGTCCAGCGTCGGACGTTCCGGGAGACGGCGCGCGTTACGCTCCGTATCCGTCATGCGGCGATCGTACGCACCCGGCGGTGGTTGGCCGACCCTATTACGAGCCGTCGCGCAGGCCGGTCGGTGGTGTGCCGGAGAACCGGATGTCGTCAACGCGCACCCGGCAGCCGGCGCCCACCGGCGACTGGGCCGAGAACCCGACCTGTACCGGACCGCCGCCGTCGAGGGCGAAGTGGCGCACCAGCTCCCAGCGTCGGCCGTCGATGGCGGCGTGCAGCGCGAACGACCGGCCGGTACGGGACACCCGCAGCCAGACCGCCGCGCCGTCGACCGTCCAACCGTTGGCGTCGTCGGACGCACCGCGGTTGACCACGCTGACGATCGTCGGCTGGCCGGCCGGCGACCGTTCGAAGCAGAGCTTCGCCCAGCGCTCGTACGTGTCCCAGATCAACAGCACCCCGGCGTCGTACCGCTCGACGAACTCCACCCGGACCCGGGCACCGAGCTGAAAGTCGCCGGTGACGGTGGTGAGCAACCGCGGTGCGTTGTCGTAGCGCGTGCCGTCGGCCGGGTCGACGAAGAGGTCGGTACGCGGGCCGGCCCCGATGGTCAGCCCGTCGTCGGCGTAGGCCCACGTGGCCGGTGCCACCACCCAGTCCAGCCTCTCGGGGAACCCGGGAATCGATATCACGGTCGGCACCCTACCGCCCGTACACATCCCGGCGGCGCCCCACGATCAGTACGGTCACCGGTCCGCCCCGTCGTCGATCGCGTGCACAACGCGGTGGTCCCCGACGCGGACGCGCCAGTCGCTCGTGCCGCCGACCAGTTTTGCCGCGCCGGCCGGGCGCGGCGGGTCGTCAGACCAGACTGTCGCGCCACTGTTGGTGCAGCCGCGCGTACCTGCCGCCGCCGGTGATCAGGGCGGCCGGCGGGCCGTCCTCCACGATCCGGCCGCCGTCGAGCACCAGCACCCGGTCGGCGATCTCCACCGTCGACAGCCGGTGCGCGATCACGATCGCGGTCCGTTCGGCCAGGATCGTCCGCAGCGCCCGCTGCACCAGGCGCTCCGACGGGATGTCCAGCGACGAGGTCGCCTCGTCCAGGATCAGCACCGCCGGGTCGGCCAGGAACGCCCGCGCGAACGCGACGAGTTGGCGCTGGCCCGCCGACAGCCGGCCGCCCCGCTTGCGCACGTCGGTGTCGTACCCCCCGGGCAGGGCCCGGATGAAGCCGTCGGCGCCGATCGCCCGCGCGGCGGCCTCGATCTCGGACCGCTCGGCGTCCGGCCGGCCGAAGCCGATGTTGTCGGCGACCGTGCCGGAGAACAGGAAGTTCTCCTGGGTCACCATGACCACGGCGCGGCGCAGGTCGTCGTCGGAGAGGTCGCGAAGATCGATACCGTCGAGCGTCACCGCGCCGGAGGACGGGTCGTAGAAGCGGCCCACCAGCTTGGCGACGGTCGACTTGCCCGCGCCGGTCGCCCCGACCACGGCGATCGTCTGACCAGCCGGAATGTGCAGGTCGAGGTCGCCGAGCACGGCCAGGTCGGCGCGGTAGGCGAAGCTGACGCCGGCGAATCGCACGTCGCCGCGGGGGCGCGGCAGCGGCGTCGGGTGCGCCGGTTCGGGTACCGACGGGTTTTCGTCCAGCACGCCGGCGAGCTTCTCCAGGGCGGCGGTGGCCGACTGCAACGAGTTGTAGAACTGGCTGAGCTCCTGCATCGGCTCGAAGAACCGGCGCAGGTACAGCAGGAACGCGGCGAGCACGCCCACCTGGGTCTGCCCGTGCAGCGCCCGGTAGCCGCCGTAGGTGAGCACGATCGAGATGGTCACGTTGCCGACCAGCTTGATGCTCGGCGCGTAGACCGCGATCAGGCGGATCGCGGTGAGGTTCGCCGCCCGGTAGTCGTCGTTGACCGTATCGAAGATCTGTTGGTTGCGGGGCTCGCGGCGGAACGCGTGGACCGCCCGCATGCCGCCCATCGACTCCACGAAGTGCACGATCACCAGGGCGACCGTCTCGCGGG
>JAVHWE010000462.1:0-4265 GCA_032160285.1 Micromonosporaceae bacterium
CAGAACCCGTCCAAACCGCCCTCACCGCGGCAGCGCCGCCGCCCCTCATCTCGGTATCAGGCGCGCACGCCCGTCCTAAGCACATCAGGCTCGCAGAGCCCGCACGGCGGTGGACGACATCGTCGCCAACTCCGGCCGGGCAGGAACGAACAACGTCGTTACGCCCAGCATTTCATTCATCGCGGCAAGTTCGTACTCGCGCATGTAATCGATCGAGTTCCGGACCCCCCGGATGATCACCTCGCAACCATTCCGCCGGCAGTAATCCACGGTCAACCCGTACCAAACGGCGACCGCGACGTTCTCCCAGCCCACCGCAAGCAAGCCCCTGATGTCCCTCGCCCGCGCAGTAGTCGGCTGGGACGCGCGCTTGCCGTCGTTGACGGCAACGAGGACCGTGACCTGATCAAACATACGACGCGACCGGTCAACAACATCAAAATGACCCGGCGTGAAGGGATCGAACGTCCCTGGATAAACCGCTCGGGCCGACCCGAGGCCGCCATCAGATGCATGAGGCACCGAGCCAGAGTATGCCAGCGCCGAACGCGCGCGCCTCCCGCGCCTGCCAGACCGAGGAGATCGCGTCGGCCAGCGGGGCCCCGGCGCCCCCGGTGATCAGCCCGGTCATCGCCGGGCCGCGGGATGGTCCCGCAACGGCCCGAGGGTCAGGTCCCGTTCCCGGGCCCAGTCGATGAGGCGGGGCAGCGCGGCGAGGGTCCGCCGCCAGGAGCCGGGGGCTGAGGTGCAGTCGGAGTCGTGCAGCAGCAGGGTTCCACCGCCGGACAGCGTGCGGGTGGCGGTGCGCACGATCGACGGCACGGTCGCGGCGGCCTCCCAGTCGCGGCCCCAGGCGGTCCACAGTTTCGGGGTGAGGTCCAGCCGCCGGCAGGCGAGCAGCGCGCCGCCGGTCAGCACGCCGTACGGCGGCCGGTACCAGCGGGGTGCGGCGCCGGTCACCTCGGCGATGCGGTCCCGGGCGCGGGCGATGTCGCGGCCGGTGGCGCGGGGCGGGCGCCAGAGCAGGCACCGGTGCGCCCAGCCGTGCACGGCGACCTCGTGACCGGCGGCGACGATGTCGAGCCCCAGCCCGGGGTCGCGGTCCAGCATGGCACCCAGCAGGAAGAAGGTGGCCCGCACGTCGTGCTCGGCGAGCAGGCGTAGGAACTGAGGCGTGGAGGTCCGGTCAGGTCCATCGTCAAACGTCAATGCCACGTGCCCGGCCGGACCCGCGCCGGCCAGGGCGGGCAGCACCGCGCGGCGGCCCGGGGTGAACGCCGTGGTGGCCGGGGCCGCGTGCGCGGCGAGCGCCGCCAGGCCGACGCCGACCACCGGGTACTTCACGACGGTGTCGCCGCCAGGTCGGCCAGGTGGGCGCCCGCGAGGTCGGCGAGCACGGCCTCGGGCAGCGCGGGGGCCGGATCGAAGGTCCACGGTGCGGTCATCGCCTGCGCCAACCCCAAGGTCAGGGCGCCGGGGGTACGGATCCAGGGCACCCAGCCGGCCCGTTCCAGGGCATCGGCGTTGTCGCGTCCGTGGCCGGGCAGGCAACGGTAGGTCACGACCGGCACACCGGCCGTGAGAGCCTCCAGGGAGGACAGCCCACCCGCGTTCTGGACGACGACCCGGCAGCAGCGCATCAGCGCGGCCATGTCGTCCACCCAGCCGAGCGCGATGGTCCGGCCGGAGCGGTTCAACCGGCGGCGCAGCGCATCGTTGCGCCCGCACGCGACCACCGGCGTCAGCAGGCCGGTGGTGGCCACGTCGCGACTTGCCCGTTCGACCGACCCGACCCCCCACGCACCGGCGACGATCAGGGCGAGCGGCCCGGTGGGGGGCAGCCCCCAGCGGGACCGGTCGGCGGTGGGCGACGGATCGGTGAACGCCGGACCGACCGCGGGCGCGATCACCCGCACGTCGGGCGCGCCGAGTTCCTTTGCCCGCCGGGCGACATCGGCGTGCAGCGCCAGGTGAACGTCGACACCATCGGCGACCCAGAGGGGATGCACCGACATGTCGGTGAGGTAGGTGACGGCCGGCGCGGCGAGCCGGCCGTGCCGGCGCAGCCGGCCTAACACCTGGCTGGCCAACGGGTAGGTCGACACCACCGCGGCCGCGGCGGTGCCGATCGCGGCCCGGGTGGCGTCGTCGGCGATCGAGGTCAGCGCGGCGGCGCGGTCGGCGAACCGGTCCATGCCCGCGAGCGCCACCAGCCAGCCCCACGTCCGCGGTACCGCGGTGAGCTGCCGGCGGTACGATCCCCGCAGCAGCACCCCGGCCCGGCGGGGAAGCAGGTCGACGAAGTCGTGCCGATCAACGGTGAAACCCAAGGCCCGCAGGCTCCGGCTCAGCTCCGCGGCTGCCCCGTCGTGCCCGGCTCCGATGCTGGCCGAGATGACGACGATCCGCTGCGTCGGGTGCCGGCGTGCTGCCGCGTCCGAGGTCACCGCCGCACTCCCCTCGGTCGATACGATCGTCCGTCCATGCGCTCGGGATCATGGGCGTGCCTACCTGAAGGCACGCTGAATGAACGGCGACCACCCGGAGGACGACGCCGACGCGTGGCTGCGTCGGACCCTGAACGGCTACGTCACCTCGACGGAGCGCACAACAGCGTCCTGTCATCACCCTTCGACGAGGACCACCGCCCCGACGGCAACCACATCCCGACCATCGTGCTGGGCGAACACGTCGCCCGGCGACACCCGGAGCGGATCGACCACTACTCGCTGCTGCGCACCATTGAGGACTGCCACAGCCTGGCGTCCCTGGGCAAACGCGGCCGACCGGAGTCCCTCACCCCCCGCAATGATCGGCTGCCGGTCGAGCTGGGTTCGGCGGTTGGGTTCAGCCGGTCTTCAGCCGGCTGCGGAATAGTTGACCGGCATGAGCAGGGTGCGGCAGCGGCTCGGCGATCGAATCCAGCGACGCCTCGGGGTACGGATGCGCTCGGCGCTGGCCGCCGCCCTGGTGGTCGCGGTCGCCTCGGTGCTGGCCGGGGTCGCGTTCCTCGTGGCGTCGCGCCTGATCCTGCTCGACAACGTGAACCAGTCCGCCACCCAACGAGCCGGCCAGGTGGCCGCCGCGGTCGGCGAAACCGGCACCACGCGCCTCACCACCGCCCTGCGCCCGTCGCCCCGGGACCGGACCGTGGTACAGGTCATCGACCCGACCGGCCGGGTGGTCGCCGCTTCAGCCGCGGTGGGCGGGGTCGACCCGATCTCCGCCCTGCGCCCGAAAGCCGGTCAGGTGCTCCGGGAACAGCGCCAGCTGGCGGGTACCCACGACCAGTCGTTCCAGATCGTGGCCGTCGGCGTCGACACACCGGCCGGGTTGCACACCGTGCTGGTCGGGCAGTCCCTCGACGAGGTCAACGACGCCATGGTGGCGCTCACCGGGGCACTTGTCGTCGGCCTGCCGCTGCTGACGATCGTGGTCGGCACCGCGACGTTCCTGTTCGTCGGCCGGACGTTGCGCCCGGTCGAGGCGATGCGCCGCCAGGCCACCACGATCAGCGCCACCAACCTGCACCTGCGCCTGCCCGTACCGGTGGCCGACGACGAGGTCGCCGCCCTGGCAACCACGATGAACACGATGCTCGACCGGATCGAGACAGCCTCGGCCGCCCAGCACCGCCTGATCGCCGACGCCAGCCACGAATTGCGCAGTCCACTCGCGACCATCCACGCCGGGTTGGAGCTCCTCGGCGGCACGGACCTGCCCACCGGGGCCGAGGCCCACGTCGCCCGGATGCGAGGCGAAAGCGCCCGGATGGCGCGCCTGATCGATGACCTGCTGCTGCTCGCCCGGATCGACGAGTCCGGGCTTCGGCTGCGCCGCGACGACGTCGACCTCGACGACATCGTCGAGGTCGAATGCGACCGGATCGGCGTCGAACGCCCGGATCTGCAGACCACTACACGGGTCGCGCCGGTGCGGGTCAGCGGCGACCCGCACCACCTGCAGCGGGCCATCCGCAACCTGGTCGACAACGCCACCCGCCACGCCCGCAGCACCGTCACCATCACGCTCAGCATCAGCGGCGACAACGCCGATCTGACGGTCGCCGACGACGGCCCGGGAATTCCCGCCGCCGACCGCGCCCGGGTCTTCGACCGGTTCGTGCGCCTCGACGAAGACCGGTCCCGGCTCGGCGGCGGAACCGGGCTCGGCCTGCCCATCGCCCGCGACATCATCACCGCCCACGGCGGCGCCATCACCATCGCGGACGCTCCGGGAGGCGGCGCCGCGATCGGGGTCCGGCT
>JAVHWE010000500.1:0-2848 GCA_032160285.1 Micromonosporaceae bacterium
ACTGGCCCGGCTCCACGACCGCCTGCCGGACCTGAGCGAAGCGCACCATGCCGAGACGGCCGCCACCGTGCACCGCATCCTGCGCAAGATCCTGCACCAGCCGACAGTCCGCGCCAAGGCCCTCTCCGGCGGCACCCACGGACCGGACTATCTCGAAGCGCTGCGACAGCTCTTCGGTCTCGACGCGGGCGACGCCACGATCTGAGCTTCCCGCACCACCGCGTGGTGGCACACACGCCGGTGTGGGAGGCCGGGTCCGCGCCCGCGAGCGCCGCATCGGGTGACACGCGAAGGCCCGGCACCTCGCGGTGCCGGGCCCTCGTGTGCCCAGTCAGGGAAGGCCGATCAGGACTGTCCGGCTCGGACACCCTTCTCGATCTGGCTGCCCAGGTCCTCGTCAACGTTCCGCCAGTACTCGAAGGCGCGCTGGAGGACCGGCTCGGTCACACCGTCGAGCAGGTGGCCCACGATGTTGCCGGCCAGCCGCTCACGCCCGGCGTCGTCGAGCACCTCGCGAACCAACGTGCCGGCCTGGCCCCAGTCGTCGTCCTGGGCGTGCAGGGTGTACGCGGCGTGCACCATCAGCCCGTCGGTGTGCCAGCCCGCCGGCTCGCCGTAGTGGGCGGTATCGGCGTGCGGTCCGCCCTTCGAATTCGGCGCGTAGACCGGGTCGGACACCTTGGTGTACCGCATCGCGCCGTCCTTGCTGTAGCTGTTCACGGGCGACGTGGCCGCGTTCACCGGCAGCTGGTTGTAGTTCGCTCCGATGCGGGCGCGGTGGGCGTCCGGATAGGAGAACAGCCGCCCTAGCAGCATCTTGTCCGGGCTCGGGCCGATGCCCGGTACGAGATTGCTCGGCTCGACCGCGAGCTGCTCGATCTCGCTGTGGTAGTCGGTCGGGTTGCGGTCCAGGGTCATCCGGCCGACCTCGATGAGCGGGTAGTCGGCGTGCGGCCACACCTTGGTCAGGTCGAACGGGTTGAAGCGGTAGGTCTTGGCGTCCTCGAACGGCATGATCTGCATCTTGAGGGTCCAGCTGGGGTACTCCCCCCGGCCGATCGCCTCGAAGAGGTCACGGGTGTGGTAGTCGCCGTCCGCCGCGGCCAGCGCGTCGGCCTCGTCCTGGGTGAGGTTCTCGATCCCCTGGTCGGTCTTGAAGTGGTACTTCACCCAGAACTTCTGGTCCTGCGCGTTGACCCACATGTAGGTGTGCGAGCTGTACCCGTTCATCTGCCGCCAGGTCCTCGGGATGCCCCGGTCTCCCATCAGGTAGGTCA
This sequence comes from Micromonosporaceae bacterium, assembly GCA_032160285.1. Taxonomy (GTDB): domain Bacteria; phylum Actinomycetota; class Actinomycetes; order Mycobacteriales; family Micromonosporaceae; genus Planosporangium. The sequence continues at coordinate 1,278 of JAVHWE010000500.1, forward strand.
CCTGGTGCGCCGACTCCGGGGACAGGGTCCAGAAGTCCCATTGCATGTCGTGGTCACGCAGGATGTTGTCGGCGCGGCGCTTCTGCGACCGGATGAAGTGCTGGAACTTCATCGGGTCGCGAATGAAGAACACCGGGGTGTTGTTCCCGACCATGTCGTAGTTGCCCTCGGTCGTGTAGAACTTCACGGCGAATCCGCGGGGGTCACGCCAGGTGTCCGGGCTGCCACGCTCCCCGGCCACGGTGGAGAACCTGATCACCAGGTCCGTGGTGGTGCCGGGCTGGAACACCGCGGCCTTGGTGTACGCGCTGACGTCGTTCGTGACCTCGAAGTGCCCGAAGGCGCCGCTGCCCTTCGCGTGCGGCTGGCGCTCGGGCACCCGCTCGCGGTTGAACTGCGCCATCTGCTCGATGAGGTAGTGATCCTGCAGCAGGATGGGTCCGTCCGGGCCGACGGTGAGCGAGTGCTCGTCGCTTTCGACGGGGATACCGGCATCCGTGGTCGTCGGCCTTGGCTGTGTACTCGTCATTCTGTTTCTCCTCGCGTGTGATGGGGCCCGGCAATTCAGCGCGCCGGGAACGGGTGGATCGCGCCGGTCCTTACCGGGCGATCACAGGTCGTCGGGATTGAGCGCCCGGAAGACGACTCCGGCAATGACGCCGGCAACGAGCTGGACCACCAGGTAGATCCAGAGCGTCGGCCAGGCGAACATGCCCATGACCGCCGCGCCGATCGCGACAGCCGGGTTGAACGCGCCACCGGAGATCCCGCCGACGGCGAAGGCGCCCGCCACGACCGTGAAACCGATCGCCAGTCCGTAGAAGGAGTTCTCCGGGTTGCTCTTGCTCGTGGCCACGTTGAGTACGACGTAGGTCAGGGCGAAGGTGAACAACAGCTCCACGACGGTGGCGGCAGCCACGGTGTGACCGGAAAGGGTCAGCGTCTTGACCTGGGCTGGATTGACGATCCAGCGGGCGATCAGCGCGGCGATCACGCCTGCGACCACCTGTGCGACCCAGTAGCCGGCCGCATCGCGGATCCCGATCCGGCGCCGCACCAGCACCGCCATCGTGACGGCAGGGTTGAAGTGGCCGCCGGAGACGTGCCCGCCGGCGTAGATCATGACCATCAGGACAGCGCCGATGGCCAGCGGAGCGAACACGCTGCCGCTGAGCACGCTGGCTCCGACGGTGAAGACGAGGAAGAACGTCCCGATCAGCTCGGCGGCGTACTTCCGGATCGGCCGCGGGGGGACGACGACAGTCGTGTCCTCCTGGGCGGTGACGACATTCGTGGCCTCGGAGCGCGTGATGACATCCATCGCTCAATTCCTTTCGCTTGGCGACTGGGCCACACCCAACGATTCCCGTCGAATGTGCCCCTGCCTTCACGGCCAGCGGCCGTCCTCCCTACCCGTCGGCAGCCATTCATTTCTTCCTGCTAGCGGGAGTGCCGAAGGTGCGCTATTTCGGCCCATGCGGAATCCCCGGAAGAGCAATGGACTGAGAACGCCCGCTCCACTCGCGGGAAACGGCCGGCCCAGGCCGGGCCGCGTCACGGGCACCCGGCCG
>JAVHWE010000547.1:0-6014 GCA_032160285.1 Micromonosporaceae bacterium
GAATAGTCCTTGACGTAGCCACCCTGCAGCGCCGACAGCGCAACCTGCACGGTGGGGTTCTGTTGGGTCATCGCCACCAGCGGCCAGAAGAAGTCGTTCCAGGTGGCCATGAAGGTGAGCAGACCGAGTACCGCGGCCGCCGGGCGGGCCACCGGCAGCACGATGTGCCAGTACAGCCGGAAGGTCGAGCAGCCGTCCAGCCGGCCCGCCTCGAGCAGTTCGGTCGGCAACGCGGACACCAGGTACTGGCGCATGAAGAACACGCCGAACGCGCTGGCCGCCGCCGGGACGATCAGCGCCTGCAGGTGGTTGGTCCAGTGCAGCCAGTTGGACATCATGATGTACAGCGGGATGATGCCGAGTTGCGGCGGCACCATCATGGTCGCCACGACGAGGGCGAGCAGGATGTTGCGGCCCCGGAACGGGAGCTTGGCGAACGCGAACCCGGCGAGGGTGGAGGTGAGGACCACCGATACGGTCACCACGGACGCCACGATCAACGAGTTGATCAGTGCCAGCTGCATGTTGGTCTGGCTGAACACCTTGCCGATGTTCACGAACAGCTGCGACCCGGGCAGCAGCGCCGGTGGCGCCTTGCTGATCGCGCTGTTGTCGTGGGATGCCGCCACCAGCGTCCAGTACATCGGGAACAGCGACAGGATCAGCACGATGCCGAGGATGATGTACGTGCCCTTGCCGGCCGAGAGCTGGCTGCCGGATCGGCTGCGCCGTCGGTTCGGCCGTACGACAACCCTGGGTACCGTGGTCATGACGCGTCAACCCCCTGCATCCGGCGGGCGACGACCAGGTTCACGAGGACGAACAGCAGGATGATGCCGAACATCGCCCACGAGATCGCGGAGCCGTAGCCGTACTTGAACTTCTGCCAGAACTGGTCGTACGTGTACAGCGCGAGCGTCTGGAACTGGTGTTGCGACCCCCCGGTGGTGGGCGTCTGGCTGGTGTTGAACAGCAGCGGCTCGCCGAAGAGCTGCATCGCTCCGATGGTGGACACGATCACGGTGAACAGGATCGTCGGTCGCAGCATCGGGATGGTGATCGTCCGGAACTGCCGCCAGCGGCTTGCCCCGTCGATCGCGGCCGACTCGTACAGCTCGAACGGGATGGCCTGCATGCTGGCCAGGTAGATGAGGGCGTTGTAGCCGGTCCAGCGCCAGGTCACGATCACCGAGATGGCGATCCAGGACGACAGCGTGCCGGCCTGCCACTCGGTGTGGCCGACCCCGAACAGTCCGAGCAGCCAGTTGACCATTCCGTAGTCACGGCCGAACAGTTGCACGAAGATGATCGTCACGGCGGCGACGGAGGTCACGTTGGGTAGCAGGACCCCCATCCGGAAGAACGTCCGGCCGCGCAGCCGGTAGTTGAGCATGTGCGCCATACCCAATGCGAGGAACAGCTGCGGCACGGTCGAGATCAGGCCGATACCGACGGTGTTCTTGACCGCGTTCCAGAAGAACGGATCATGCCAGAGGGTGACGTAGTTCTGAAAGCCGACCATCTTGCTTTCGCTACCGGGCGTATCGGCCCGCCAGCCGGTGATCGACACCCAGCCGGTATAGATAAGGGGAAATAGCCCGAAGATACCGAAAATAATGAAGAAAGGCGCAATGTACAGGTACGGCGAACCCTTCACATCCAAGCGGTAGCGCGCGGCGCGCGCGGCGCGCGGGGCGGAGTGGACTCCTCCGACGCTGGGCTTGGTCATCACGGCCATGGGGCGCTCATCCTCGATTCCACCGACTCCACCGACGAAGCGAGGGGGTCCCCCGGCAATGGTTAACCGGGGGACCCCGTCACCGGGCTAACTGGTCAGGTTTTTAACGTCCGCCAACGCCTTGGTCCAGGCGTCATTAGGACTGGCCTTGCCCTGTTCGATCGAGACCAGACCGTTACCGATGGCGTTGCCGATGTCACCGGCGTGCGGGCCGAGAACCTGCGGGTTCAGATTCTTCGCGGACTCCGAGAAGATCTTGCCTGCGGGAGCGTTCGAGAAGAAGGGATTGGTGAAGTTCGCGACCTCCGGCTCGTTCCACAGCACCTGGTCAGATGGGAAGTTGCCCTTCTCCGTGAACAGCCACTTCTCCTGGTCCGGGGCGGTGAGCCACTTCGCCAGCGCGATGGCTTCCTTCTGGTGCTTGCCGGCGGTCGGCACCGTCAGGTACGAACCGCCCCAGTTGCCGCCGCCGCCACCGGGAATCTTGGCGATGTCCCACTTGCCCGCGGTTGCCGGCGCGTTGTCCTTGATGTAGGCCATCATCCAGGACGGGCAGGTGATGGTGGCGAACTGGCCCTGCTGGAACCCGGTCGTCCACTGCGGGCTGAACGCGGACAGGGCCGCCGACTCGCCGGCCTGGATGCCGGTCACCGTCGTGTCCCACGCGGCCTTGACCACGGGGTTGGTTGCGACGATGACGTTGCCCTTCTCGTCGTAGGCGACCTTGTTCTCCTGGGCGACGATCGCGTTGTACAGGTTCGTGCCCGCGTCGAACCACTTGACCTTCTTGTCCGGGGTCTTGGCCAGGAACTGCTTGCCGACCGACACGTAGGAGGACCAGTCGGTGAACAGGCCGGAGACCGCGTCGCGGTCAGTCGGCAGGCCGGCGGCCTTCAGCAGGTCGGCCCGGTAGCACAGCGCCAGACCGCCGACGTCGGTACCGACGCCGAACAGTGCCTTGCCATCGGTGCTGGTGGCCGGCTCCCACTTGGAGGCCACCCACTGGTCCTTGTTGACTCCCTGCTTGAGGAAGTCGACGAACTTGGCCGCCTGCGGCCGGAAACCGGGGATCTGCCCGATCTCGATCGCCTCGATGTCCGCGGTGCCGGACCCGGCGAGCAGGTGCGCCTGCAGATTCTTATGGTGTGTGCCATAGTCGGTGACATTTTCCTTGACCGTCACGTTCGGGTGTTCCGTGTGATACTTCGCGTAAAGGTCCTTGTATCCGAAGTCACCGAACAGGTTTACCGTGAGAGTGACGGGGGCATTGCTGTCAGCGGCATTGTCGGACGAGCTCTTACTCTTACCGCAGCCGGCGAGCATTGAGCTCACCAGTATGGCGCCTACCCCGAACACCAGGGCCGTTCGCCGGGTTGTCGCGACGCGCATTGGAGACTCCTCGTGTCTCATGAACTGTGATTCAATCCCGCCGCGCGACAGGCGGGGCCCACACGCTCGACGAGAAGGGGCGTCGTGTCTGACACCGTAGGTTGTTCCACGTTTCCTCGACCGCCCGTTGTCAGTGGGCTCGGCGGCCAGCAATGGCTCGCCTCGGCCATGATATCCACAACAGTCTCCGCCGTGGGCACCCCAAGACTTCCATTACGAATCCACGTTGTTTCGAGCCTGTGAGAGCGCTCTCACAAGTGGTGTCGAGAGTGCACCGGCCGTTAACCGTTGTCAAGGGGGCGATGCACGGTCGTAATACAGCGAACGGCGGGGCCGGTCGGCGCCCGCGGTTTCGGGCCGTCACGGGCATCTGAGAGCGCTTTCGCTACCGCTACACTGATCTTCGCGGCTGAGCGAACCGACCAGGTTTGGCTGCCCGGCTGATCTTCGCGCAGCCACCCGGCGCGATGAGCAGGCACTATCGGGTGGCCGGCCTGACCGAGCGGGAGGGCACCATGAGCATTGGGGCGCCGGGTCGAGACCGGCCGACGCTGGAGAGCGTCGCGATGCTGGCCGGCGTGTCCCGGGCCACCGCCTCCCGGGTCGTCAACGGCTCGACCACCGTGGCCCCCCACATCCGCGAGGCGGTCCGGCGGGCCGTCGCCGACCTCGGCTATGTGCCCAACCATGCCGCCCGCAGCCTGGTCACCCAGCGCACCAACTCCATCGCCCTGGTCCTGACCGAGTCCGCCGGCCGGGTCTTCTCCGACGACCCGTACTTCACCACCATCGTGGAGGGGGTCAGCCAGGAACTCGATCGCGCCGGCAAGCAGCTCGTACTGATGATGGTCAACTCCGGCGCGAGCCACGACCGGGTGGAGCAGTACGCGGTGGGTGGTCACGTCGACGGCGTCATGGTGGCGTCGATGCACGGTGCCGACCCACTGCCGGGCACTCTTGCCCGGATGGGCATTCCGGTGGTCGTCAACGGCCGTCCGATGGGCCGGTCCCCGGTCCCATACGTCGACGTCGCCAACGAGCGCGGCGCCCGACTCGCGGTCCGCCACCTCATCGAAACCGGTCGGCGGCGGATCGCGACGATCGCCGGGCCCCAGGACATGGTGGGCGGCGTGGATCGGCTCACCGGTTACCGGGCGGAACTACTGGCCGCCGACCGGCGCTCGATCGTCGCCGTCGGCGACTTCACCCGCCAGTCCGGCATCTCGGCGATGCGTCAGCTGCTCGCCGACGAGCCCGGCGTCGACGCGGTGTTCGTCGCCTCCGATCTGATGGCCGAGGGCGCGCTGCGGGCCCTGCGCCAGGCCGGCCGCCGGGTGCCGGACGACGTCGCGGTGATCGGCTTCGACGACAACGAGATCGCGCGCTTCACCGAGCCGCCACTGACCACCATCCGCCAGCCCATCATGGACATCGGCCGCGCCATGGCCCGACTGGTCCTGCGCCTCACCGACGGTGAAGAGGTCGAACCCTCGGTGATGTTGTCGACCGAGCTGATCCGGCGCGAATCGACCTGAGGCCGGCGGCACACCGCCCGGTACGCCACGGCGCACTCATACGCCCAGGAAGTTCCCAGCCAGGATCACAGCTAGCTTTCAGCCGCCACCATGAGGATGGACCCATGGCTGGAAGGCGACTCGCGGCAGCGGGGGTGTTCGCCGCCGCGGTAGCGGTGGCGGCGACCCTCTGGATCGCCCCGCACCCGTCGCTGGACACCCCGTCACAGGCGGTCCGACAGGCCAAGTCCGTCGTGATCACCGTGCACCTGTTCCACATGCCTGCCGCCATCGCCGAAACGGCGACCCGGATGGGCAGCCACCTCGCCGCCGGGGTGAACGTCACCGGCGTCTTCCTGTTCGGACTGGTGCTGCTCGGGTTGGTCGAGCGCACGCGGCGCCGGCCGACGCCGGCGCTCGCGCCGCCCACGCGGATCGGCCGGGCACCGCCGCCGCCGGCCGATCCGCGCTGGACCGCGGCGATCCGTCGCCGCTGATCCACATCGCCGAAGCCCGCCGTCGCCGTTCGTCCGGACACGGTCGGTCCGGCCGCCGCTGATTCACGCCGCTGGTAACACCGCCGCCGATCGCATCACCACCGAATGGGGTGATCGGGTACCGGGGCCGGAGTATCCAACCAGCGCGCTGCCATCGACCTACCCGCCTCGGCCACACCGCCCCGGCGACTCCTTCACAGCTTCTCCACATAGGAGGCGGCCATGCCCAGCGTTGCCACACCAGTTCCGACCCAGACCGATCCGCGCCACCTCGATCAGCACACCGAGCTCCTCGCCCGACTGCCCGAGTTGCGTGACATCCTTCGCGAGCACCGGCGTTTCCGCCTCGACCAGCTCGACCAGCTCTCCGCCCAACAGGTCGGAGTATCGATCGGGCAGGTGGACTCGCTCGACACGAGCGCCGACAACGCCCGCGTCGAGGTGTCCGCCGCGGTGGAGGCGGCCGCCCATCAGGCGCTGGACGACATCGATGCGGCGCTGGCCCGGATGGATGCCGGCCGGTACGGCTGCTGCGCGGAGTGCGACGCCGCCATTCCGGTCGAGCGCCTGTTCGCGATTCCGCAGGCGCCGCTCTGCATGCGCTGCCAGCAACGCGCCGAGCACTTCCGCTAGCGGTACCGCGCGCACCCCGACCACCGCGGGGCTGATCGGGACTCCCCACCTGATCAGCCCCGCGGTACGTCTGGTGGCTCCCTTGTGGTCGCGCCGGTGCATTGTTACCGCGTGGTATCGGGTCTGTGTTACCGCGTGGTATTCGGGACGGCGTGGTATTCGCGGCGCGTCATGGTGACGATTTGCCGGTGTCCACTGCGTCCGGTCCATCGTGCGGTTCACCGGGTCGTCCACACCCGTCCA
>JAVHWE010000559.1:0-2939 GCA_032160285.1 Micromonosporaceae bacterium
AAGCTCAACACGGTACTGGCGGTCGGCAAGTCGATCATCGATCGGAGCTCACCGACCGACATCGGCGCGGTGATGCTCGGCTACGGCGGCGGCGGCCACGTCGCCGCCGGGACCTGCCAGGTGCCGCACGAGGAGTCGGAGCGGGTGATCTCCGAGGTGGTCGCGGCGGTCGGCGCCCCACGCCCGGCCCACGTATAACCAACCAGCCGCAGGCCACCGGGGAGCGCCACCTCGACATGTGGCTCGCTGTCCGCCTCGGCCGGGATGTCGAGGCCGAGACGTCGGCCGCCACCTCGCCACGCCTCGATCTTGGACACCTGGGCCACCCCGGGGTCACACAACTGTCCAAGATCGAGTGACGGCGCGGTGGATTGCGGTGTGGGGTGACGCGTGGGGGGATATGAGGCCGCCGCCCCGGGTGGGACGGCGGCCGGGCGGGAAGTTCGGGGCGCCGTCCTAGTCGTTGGCGTCGACGAGCAGGCCCTCGCGGAGTACGCCGATGGCGTGCGCCAGCAGGCGGGACACGTGCATCTGCGAGATGCCGAGCTCGGCGGCGATCTGGGACTGGGTCATGTTGCCGAAGAACCGCATCACGATGATCCGCTGCTCGCGCGCCGGCAATTTCGCGATCAACGGGCGCAGGGCCTCGCGGTTCTCCACGTTCTCCATGTCCGGATCCAGTGCGCCGAGCATGTCGGCCAGCTCGGCACCGGATTCGTCGCCGGCCACCGGCGCGTGCAGGGACAGCGCCCGGTAGGCGTGCCCGGACTCCATGGCCTCGATGATGTCGTCCTCGCCGACGCCGAGGTGCGCCGCCAGCTCGGCGACGGTGGGTGAGTGGCCGAGTTGCTGGGCGAGATCGCCGCCGGCCTTGCCGATACCCATCCGCAGTTCCTGCAGGCGGCGCGGAACGCGTACGTTCCAGCCCTTGTCCCGGAAGTGCCGCTTCAGTTCACCGAGGATCATCGGGATCGCGTAGCTGGTGAAGGCGGCACCCCGGGAGTGGTCGTACCCGTCGACCGACTTGACCAGCGCCAGGCAGGCAACCTGGATCAGGTCGTCGAGCGGTTCGCCGCGATTACGGAACCGACGGGCGAGGTGTTCGGCCAGTGGCAGGTACGCCTCGATCAGCCGTTGCCGGACGCGCGGCCGGTCGGGGCTGTCGGCGGGCAGATCCGCCAGGGTCGCGATCAGCGCCTTGGCGGCGGCCTCGGCCTGCGTCGCCGCCCGGGGCGCAGCAACCAAGACATCGGTATCGGCAACCGACATGTCGGATACCGGAGCGCCAGAAAACGGATCCCCGGGCACGGGCGTTTCGATCGCGGGGGCGACGGGAGCGATCTCAACCGTCGAGGGCTCGTCAACAACGGCGGTACGGGTCACAGAGGTAGTCATCAGCGTCATCCTTCTTGTGCCAGGTCACGGCGGGTGCACACACCGCACGAGCCTCGTGCGGGCGCTACCCGTCTGGGAGCTAACGTCGCCTCCACACCCGTTGCTTGAGTGTTCGGCGCAAGACGAATCCGCTGGTGACCACCGCCGCTGCTTGACGATGAACACACCAAACGTTCGATCCGTATCCACTGGTCGGTGGATATCGGCTGACGCCAGATTAGCTGATCTCGCATCGAAGGGGAAGTACGGTCCCCCGGGCGTGCCGCGCCCCCGACGGCACTTCGACCCGCGCCGCCGCGAACCCACCCGGGCGGTACCCGGGCACGCCCCTAGACGACGACACCGGCCGGGTCGATAGCCCCGGACCGGCTGGGCGCCTCGGATGACCGGGGGAACAGCCGACCCAGCGCGAAGATCATGGCAGCCTGGATGACGATGCCCCAGTGGCCGCCGACCTCATGCAGCACCGTCACCCGGTGCTCGCCGATGTCCAGGCTGCTGGTCGCGGTCAGGCACAGCGCCAGTACGACCGCGATCGGCGTATACGCCCGCGCCAGCCGGGGCTGGAACGCCGCCAGCAGGAACGCCACCGCGACCGCCGCCGCGAACGCCCCCACCTCGTGACTGGCGTGCTCGTCCGCGCTGATGCCCAACATCACCGGAAGTACCACCATCAGCTCCGTCGCCGCGATCGCGGCGACCCCGGCCTGCAACAACCGCTGCAACGCCGGCCGGCCCGACCCGTTACGCCGCAAGGTGACCCGTACCGACGGCGCCGGCCGCCGCGCCGCGGTGGCCTGATCGGCGGCGACAGCTCTGAGGATCGCGTCGGTCAGGTCCGGTACCCGGGCCGGCTGTACCCGCACCAGCCGGGTGACCTGCTCGGCCAGTTTGAGCCAGTCGGCACAGCCGGTACAGGCGCTGACGTGGGCACTCAGCCGATCGGCCGGTACACCGAGCGGCTCGCCGTCGAGGCTCGCGGAGAGCGCCCCGCGAGCCTGGTCGCAGCTGAGGACGGCACGGGCAGTCATGACCGGGTAGTCGTCCAGCCGGGCCGAATAGTTCCCCGTACCCGCAGCTTGTCTGCCCGGCCCGCCCCCGGCAGGCTGACCCCGTGAGTGCTGGCACCCAGACCGACCCCGCGAGCTCCGTCGATCCGGCCGGCTCGGTCGACCCGGTCACCCTGTTGTTGCTGGCCGCCCGGGACGGTGACCGGGCCGCCGGCACAACGTTCGTACGCGCGACGCAGGCCGAGGTCTGGCGGGTCGTCGCGGCGTTGGCCGGCCGGGACGCCGCCGACGATCTCACCCAGGACACGTACCTGCGGGCATTCCGCGCCCTACCGGACTTCGCCGGTCGCTCCACCGCGCGTACCTGGTTGTTGGGTATCGCGAGGCGCGCCTGCGCCGACCACATCAGGTCATTGACCCGGTTGCGACGCCTGGACAGCCGGCTGGCCGCGCAACCGTCGCCGGCGCCGGTCGCCGACCAGGCCGGCCTGGTCGCGGCGACCGAACTGCTCCGGGAACTGCCCGACGATCGGC
>JAVHWE010000572.1:0-5892 GCA_032160285.1 Micromonosporaceae bacterium
TGCGGATCACCCGTGCGCCCGCGGCCGTCGCGGCCGAGACCGTCGCGTGGCAGCCCGACCTGGCCGTGGAGACGGCCCGGTCGGCGGAGGTACTGGCGAAGATGCGGGTCTGGCGGGACGCGAACGCGCCCGGGGTGTCCACGGCGGCGATCACGTTCGCCGCGTTCGCCACCGCACTGACCCGCCTCGGCATCGGTACCGCACAGACCGGCGCGGTGTTCCTCGCTGACGCCCGGCGGTACCTGCCGAAGGGCACCGTGGTCGACGGCAACTTCTGCTGGGGCCAGTACATCGCGCCGGTCGACCTGGCCGACCCGCGCGCGGTGCAGCAGGCGCTCAAGGCCGAGCTGTCGACCGGCCGGATCCTGACCATGATGGCGCTGCGGGAGATCCGGGTCGCGCTGAGCGCGGTCGAGGGCCTCCCGGCGCCGTACCCGGCCCGCATCCCGCGTGATCGGAGACCCGAGTTGACACTGAGCAACCAGGGCCGCCACGACCTGCTGGCGGACCTGCCGTGGGCCGGCGGTCCCGAGGTGCGGGTCAATCACAGCGTGCCGACGTTGAGCGGCCCGACGAACATCACGTTGACCACCTCGGAGATGGCCGGGGTGCTCCACCTGGAGGCGACGTTCCACTCCTCGACGTTCGACCGGGCACTGGTCGCCCGGGCGATCGCGCTGGTCTGCGAGGACCCGGGCGCGCTGCTGAGCCCGGCCGTGGCGGAGGCCGCCGGCGCCTGAACGGTACCGGTCAGGACAGCGTCTTGTGAAACCAGCGCAGCGCGGCCCGGCGGGTCAGCCGCCAGCCCGGCTGGGCCAGCTCCCGTACCGTCGCGAGCAGTTGCCCGCCGCCGGTCGACGCCAGGTCGAGGATGTCGGCACCGGAGTGGTCGGGGGTCGGCTGCAGGCGCGGTACGGCGAGCGGATCGTCGGCCGGCTGCCAGAGCCGCCGACCGACGATGCAGGCATTGTCGTGACCCGATCGGGCCACCGACTCGCGCACCTGCGGCCCGTGGTAGCCGTGCGGATAGGCGAACGACCGGACGGGCCGCTGCACCTCCTGGGACAGCCGGTCGCGGCTCTGGTCGATCTCGCGGTCGAGCTGTCCGGGGCCGAGCACGTCGAGCGGGTGGTGGATCAGGCTGTGGTTGCCGATCTCCACCCCGGACGCCGCCGCCTCGCGCACCTGGGACCAGGTCATGACCGGTCCGAAGATGTCCGCCCGCGCGCCCAACCAGGCGGCCGGCTGCCCGGCGTGACCCACCGCCATGTACAGCGTCGCCGACGCCGCGACGTCCGCGAGCACGCTCAGGCCGGCGGTGAGGAAATCCGTGTACCCGTCATCGAAGGTGACCGCCGCGATCCGCTCGGCCGATCCGGCCGCCCGCAGGTCGATCGCCTCGGTGAGCCCGACCAGGCGGTACCCGGAGCTGGTCAACGCCACCAGTTGTTCGCGGAGCAGCGAGGCGGGCACGGCCAGCGGCCGGAGCGGTCCACGCGCGACGCGCGAGACCGAGTGGTACATGAGCACCGGCGTCGCGTCCATCGATTCCCCAAACGTTGCGTAAGGGTAGAATACCGACACCTCCGGCGACCGTGTACCCGGTTCGCCCGCACGGCGGGGCAGGCTTCAGTAGTAGCCCTTCTCGCCGTCGAGCAACTCCCGGATGGTGTCCAGGTGACCGGCGTGCCGGGCGGTCTCCTCGATCATGTGGAACAGGATCCACCGCAGGGTCGCGGCGGAGTCGGTGAAATCCGGGTGCCGCCCCATATCGTCGAGCGAATGGGCCGCGACGATCTCGTTCGACACCACACACTGCCGGTCGTACTCCGCCAGGAGCTGGGCCAGCGGGATGCCCTCGACCATCATGTCGGCATCCTCGGGACCATCCTCGAACGGCGGCCCCTGGGCCGGCCGGCCCAGCAGAACGACCTCGAACCAGAGGTACTCGACCCAGCGCAGGTGGGAGACGACACCCGCCGTCGTCATCAGGGGCGAGGTCGGCAGGAGGGACCGGTGGGCATCCGCCTCGGACAGCCCGTCGCACTTCCACGCGATGATCGCGCGCTGCATGTCGAGCCAGCCGAGTAGCTGCGTGCGCTCGTCGCCGGTGTAAGGAGGGCGCTTGCGAGGAGCGGTCATCGGTTCGTGACCGCCCACTCGGCGACAACCTCGCTGAGTACCGTCAGCGGCAGCGGGCCCCCGCCGAGGACGGTGTCGTGGAAGCCCCGGATGTCGAACCGCTCGCCGAGCCTCCGCGCGGCGTCGGCCCGGATGCGTTGGATCTCCAGCCGGCCGACCATGTACGCCAGGGCCTGGCCCGGATCGGCGATGTACCGGTCGACCTCGGACTCGATCTCCACCTGGGCCATCGGGGTGGCGGTACGCATGTAGTCGACGGCCTGCTGACGACTCCAGCCCTGGGCGTGCAGGCCGGTATCGACGACGAGCCGCGCGGCGCGCATCGAGTCCTCGTTGAGCATGCCCAGTCTGGCCACCGGCCCGGAGTACAGGCCCATCTCGTCGGCGAGCCGCTCGGAGTACAGGCCCCAACCCTCCTCGTAGGCGGTGATCGGGGCCACCCGTCGCAGCAGCGGGAGGTCGGTCAGCTCCTGGGCGATGGTGATCTGGAAGTGGTGGCCCGGGACCGCCTCGTGGAAGGCGGTGGCCTCGCTGATGTGGCGGTGCCGCTCGGTGGCCCGGTACGTGTTGGCGAAGTAGGTGCCGGGCCGGGTGCCGTCCATCGCGGGTGGCATGTAGTAGGCCCCCGGCGCGCCGGGCGCGTCGTCGGCCGGTACCGGCTCGACGACGCACCGGTGACCGGGCAGCCGGCCGAACCAGCGCGGCGCGGCCTCCTCCGCGCGCCCGATCGCGGTACGGGCGGCGGCCAGCAGCTCCTCGCCGTCGCCCCAGCGCAGCGCCGGGTCGGCGCGCAGCCGGCCCATCACCACGGCCGGGTCGCTGACGCCGAACGCCTCGGCCCCGATCTCCGAGTACTCCCGGCTCAGCCGCTCGGCCAGCTCCAACCCCGTCCGGTGCAGCTCGTCGGCGGTCCGGTCGGTGGTCGTGTAGGCCCGCACCAGTTGGGCGTAGGTGGTCTCGCCGCCGGGCAACCAGCACAGGCCCGCCCGGTCGGCGGGCCGGCCGTGCGGCTCGATCTCGGCGATGAGCAGGTCGCGGTATCGCGCCAGCGCCGGCCGGACCACGTCGGACAGCAGCGCGTCGCGGGCCGTCCGGAACGCCGCGACGTCGACCGGACCGCCGGGCGGTGGTTCGGGCCGGCGCAGCGCATCATTGTCGGGGTTGGACAGGTAGCGGTCGAGCTGGGCGACCGCCGCGGCGACCAGGTGGCGTACCGGTAGCCGGCCCGCCGCGACACCGGTACGGTGGCGGTCGCCGATGTCGCCCAGCGCCGTGGGCAGGCGGCTCAGCCGGGCGAGGTAGCCGTCGGCGTGGTCGGGCTCGGCGATGCTGATCATCGGCAGCGAGGTGAGCAGCTCCGCGACCGGTGCGGTGAACAGGTCGGTCACCGTGTACTCGACCTGCCGGGAGGCCAGCCGGTCGCGGGCGGCGCGGGCCAGTTCGAGCATCACCGCCAGGGTCACCCGGTCCGCCGGGTCGAGCGTCGCCGGGTCGAGCGCCGCCGCCCGGGTCTCCAGGTCCGCGAGCGCCCGCCCGGTCGCCGCGTCGCCGGCCTCGCTGTAGTCGGTCAACTGGTCGTCGCGGCCCCGGATGCCCAGCAGCGTCGCGTAGGTGGGGTAGGCGTCGAACAACACCTCCACGAACTCGTCGGCAAGCGTCACAGCCGTGGTCATTCGGGTCCCCCCGCTCGGCACTGGTCGGTCGTGGCCTCCGACCGTACCGTGCCGCTACCAGTACTGCCCCGACGGCGACTACCGCTCCCGGAAGCCCTCCCGGAACCGGCGGAGGAAGCCACCGTCGCGGGGTAACGGGGGTGCCGGCGGCGGGACGGCGGGCCGCTGCACCGCGACCGGCTGGTCGTAGTCGGTCCGGGCGATCGCGTCGACCGTCGCGGGTTCATCGAAATCGTCCGAGCCGGGAATGTTCGGCACGAAACCGACCAGTACCCCGTTGCGCATCACCTGCGCCTCGAGCCCGGCCGTACCGTCGGTGTCCCAGATGGCTTCCCGTCCGTCCCGTAGCGCCACCCGGATGCCGAACTGCGAAACTCCCGCCCGCTCCACGTGTGCCGGCACGCCGCGCTCGCGCAGTGCGTCCACCACCCGTCGGGCCCGATCCTCTTCCATACGTTCCCACGGTAGTGGGTGGTCCTGTACGGGCGATGGGAGACGCCTGGCAGGCGCCTGGCGCAGCCGGGCGACAAATTTGTATTGTCCCGATTTTCTCACAATCGCCGGTCGACGGCCGATGTAGCCGTTGCCCGCGCCACGTGACGGGCAGTGACGGCTGCGCGCCCGCTCGCGACCCGGTGGGCGCAGGTCGATGGATCCGTACCCGCGAGGAGCCGCCCGGTGAAGACCAGCCCCACGGTCGATACCGCCGCCGACGCCCCCGTCGCCATCGACGACGTCGCGGACCTCGGCGACCTCAACGCCACCAGCGGCCTCACCGGCCTCGCTGCACCTGCGGAAGCGCCCTGGGGCATGACCGACGAGCGTGCCTCGCTGGACACCATGCTGATCGCGCTGATCGCATGCAAAGGCTCCGACCTGCACCTGACCGTCGGGGCGCCGCCGAGCATCCGCATCCACGGTGCGCTCGCCACGCTGCCGGACTACGACCGGATGAAGCCGAGGGACACCCAGGCACTCCTCAAGGCCGCCGCGACTCCCGACCAGTGGCGTCAGTTCGAAGCGACCCACGAGCTCGACTTCGCGTACAGCATCGCGGGGCTGTCCCGGTTCCGGGTAAACGTCTACTCCCAGCGGGGTTCGTGTGCCGCGGTCTTCCGGGCGATCCCACATTTCATCAAGCCCCTGGAAGATCTGGGGGTACCGGATTCGGTGGCGAAGTTCGCCCACCTGCACCGTGGTCTGGTCCTGGTGACCGGACCGACCGGATCAGGCAAGACGACCACCCTCGCCTCGCTGGTGGACCTTGCCAACCGGACGCGTTCGGCGCATATCGTCACGATCGAGGACCCGATCGAGTTCCTGCACGAACACAAGCGCAGTCTCGTCAATCAACGCGAGGTGGGTGCGGACACCGGATCCTTCTCGACCGCACTCAAGCATGCCCTGCGCCAGGATCCCGACATCATCCTGGTCGGCGAGCTGCGGGACCTGGAGACGACGGCCACGGCGCTCACGGCGGCGGAGACCGGTCACCTCGTGCTGGCCACCCTGCACACGCAGAGCGCCTCGCAGACGGTCAACCGGATCATCGACATTTTCCCGTCACACCAGCAGAGCCAGGTCCGTTCGCAGCTGTCCACGGCGTTGCAGGGCGTGGTGACGCAGGCGTTGGCGCCCCGCGCCGACGGTACCGGCCGGGCGGTCGTCACCGAGGTGATGCTCGGTACCCCGGCCATCCGGAACCTGATCCGCGAGGGCAAGACCCACCAGATTTCGTCGTTCATGCAGGCCGGCGGTGGCGACGGCATGCTGGCGTTCGATCAGCACCTGGCCGAGCGGGTCCACAACCAGATCGTCTCCTTCGAGCAGGCGCTGGAGATCTGCCATTCGCCCGAGGAGTTCAAGCGGCTAGCAAGGCGTGGGTGATCATCATGACAACCGCTACGAAGACCTTCGACTACCACAGCATCGATACCCATGGCAAACAGACCAAGGGCAAGGTCGACGCACCCAGCGAGGCGGTCGCCGCTCAGGTCCTGCGCCAGCAGGGCATCATCGCGCTGACCATCTCCGAGTCCGGCACGGGGCTGAAGCGCGACATCTCGATCCCCGGCCT
>JAVHWE010000606.1:0-9155 GCA_032160285.1 Micromonosporaceae bacterium
TGGCTTCGGCGCCTTCGCGACCGTTGGCGACGTGACCGACGTGGATATCGACGAGGTCCGAGAGACGTCGAGCGGCCGCGTTCTCGGTACGGGTGTCACCTGATCAGCTGACGTTGACGGGGCGTGCGCCATTGCCGCTTGTAGAGGAAGCGCGGCCAACGCTAGCCCAGCGACGCCCGCAATTAGTTTGTTCCACATTCTTGTTCACCTCGATGTATGCGAATTACCTTCCAAGGTTGCCGCAGAGTGAAGTGGATTTGAGTACATCGGTTGACCTCGACACATAATCGGTGCCGACTACACTTCTTCATGGCAGACCCGCACCGCGGGAATCATGAAATCAGTGGTTTCGATGCGAGAATCGTGCCGACCACGGCACAGATCGATGCCTCCCGACCTCGGGTCGGGCACGATGTTTCGGAATGCATCGTTCATCTGAACTGATCTGCCTTGGTGTACTTCATCTATGCACACCAAGCGCCCATCACGACGACGCTTCTACGATTTCCTCAGCCTCTTGACGACCAATCGACCGAGCCGAGACGTCGTGAGGGCTACGTCCTGAACGACATTCGCTCACCTCCCCAGGTATGGCCACCGCTTTGTCGACTGCGGGTACAGCAGGTCGGCCGGATTGAAGGGTACAACAGCGCATTGCTCGGGTCAATGCAATAGAACCGGCAGAAGCCAGCGTTACCATTCCTGCCGGTCGCCGGTCATCGATCCGCGAAGGGATACACAGCTACCTCGGCCCTTCGTTAAGGCCGTCCTGTGTTCATGATCAGAAATGAGAAGTGCCCCTGTGTTAATGATCTGTCTTGTCGAAGGCCCTGACCGGCCGCGCAGGAAGGCACTTGCCGAGCGAAGGCTACCGGAACGCGTCCGAAGATCGTGGTCAAAGCCGGCGGGTGGCGTGGTCGGTCACGCTGGCGCGCGGCTGTTGGCCGATGTCGCTGAGCCGACGGGACTGACTGAGGCATGGCGACACTCTGGCAGGGCTGCGGCAGCGGCGTGGTGTGCACGACCCTGGGCGGGTCTGGTGGACCTGGCGGCGGGCCAACTTTGCACTCAAACGCGCCGCCCACAAGGCACCCGACCGACCGCCGAGACCATCATCACGATCGTCCCCGCCACCAAACCGACCCAAGTTAAACGGACATCGAGGACTTAAGTTACCGGTATTGGGCTAGGAGCTTTCATGATCAACTAAACGTCTACCTGTGCGAGAACTTCGTCGGGGACGTCGAAGTTGGCGTATACGTTCTGCACGTCGTCGCAGTCCTCGACGGCGTCGATGAGCTTGAACACCTTGCGTGCGCCGTCCTCGTCGAGCGGCACGGTGACGCTGGGCACGAACGACGACTCGGCCGACTCGTACTCGATGCCGGCGGACTGCAGGGCGGTGCGGACCGCGATCAGATCCGTCGGTTCGGACACCACCTCGAAGGCCTCCCCCAGGTCGTTGACCTCCTCGGCACCGGCCTCCAGGACGGCCACCAACACGTCGTCCTCGGTCAGCTCACCCTCCCGCGGAACGATCACGACGCCCTTACGCGAGAACATGTACGACACGCTGCCGGCGTCGGCGAGGTTGCCCCCGTTGCGGGTCAACGCGGTGCGGACCTCGGTGGAGGCGCGGTTGCGGTTGTCGGTGAGGCACTCGATCAGCACGGCGACGCCGTTGGGTCCGTACCCCTCGTACATCGCGGTCTGGTAATCGGCGCCGCCGGCCTCCAGGCCCGAACCGCGCTTGACGGCCCGGTCGATGTTGTCGTTGGGTACGGAGTTCTTCTTGGCCTTCTGGATCGCGTCGAACAGGGTCGGGTTGCCGGCCTGGTCACCACCTCCGGTACGCGCCGCCACCTCGACGTTCTTGATCAGCCGAGCGAACAGCTTGCCGCGCTTGGCGTCGACGACAGCCTTCTTGTGCTTGGTCGTCGCCCACTTCGAGTGGCCGGACATCTACTCCTCCAAAACCCCAACCGCCGTGTCTGCCGCCCGCGCCAACTCCACGAAGTACCGGTGTACCCGAAGATCACCGGTCAGCTCGGGGTGAAAGGCGGTCGCCAGCAGGTTCCCCTGCCGGACCGCGACAATCCTACCGGCGGCCGGGCCGGCCGTGACGCGCCCCAGCACCTCGACGCCGGCGCCGACCGACTCCACCCACGGTGCGCGGATGAACACGGCGTGGAATTCCCCGCCGCCGATGCCGTCGATCATGACCGGGGCCTCGAACGAGTCGACCTGCCGGCCGAAGGCGTTGCGCCGCACGGACATCTCGATGCCGCCGACACTCTGCTGGTCGGGCCGGCCGTCCAGGACCCGGGTGGCGAGCATGATCATGCCGGCACAAGACCCGTACGCGGGCAGGCCGGCGGTGATCCGCTTGCGCAACGGCTCCAGCAGGCCGAAATCAACGGCCAGCCGGCTCATGGTGGTCGACTCGCCACCCGGAATGATCATCGCGTCGACGGATTCCAACTCGTCGACCCGGCGTACCGGCCGAGCCGCCACGCCGCATTCGGCCAGCGCCGCCAGATGTTCGCGGACATCACCCTGCAGAGCGAGCACCCCGACGATCACGCCTCACGCCCTCCGCCGCCGGCTACCAGCCACGCTCCGCGAGGCGGTGCGGTACGGGGAGGTCGTCGATGTTGATGCCGACCATGGCCTCACCGAGGCCGCGGGACACCTTGGCCACCACGTCCGGATCGTCGTAGAACGTGGTCGCCTTCACGATCGCCGCGGCCCGCCTGGCCGGATCGCCGGACTTGAAGATGCCGGAGCCAACGAACACGCCCTCCGCCCCGAGCTGCATCATCATCGCCGCGTCCGCGGGCGTCGCGATACCACCGGCGGTGAACAGCACCACCGGTAGCCGACCGGCCCGGGCCACGTCGGCCACCAGGTCGTACGGCGCGCGCAGCTCCTTGGCGGCGGCGAACAGCTCGGTGGGGTCCAACGTCGACAACCGCCGGATGTCGGCGCGGATCGCGCGCATGTGGCGGGTCGCCTCGACGACGTTGCCGGTACCCGCCTCACCCTTGGACCGGATCATCGCCGCGCCCTCGCCGAGGCGCCGCAGCGCCTCACCGAGATTGGTGGCGCCACATACGAACGGAACCGTAAAGGCCCACTTGTCAATGTGGTGCGCCTCGTCGGCCGGGCTGAGCACCTCGGACTCGTCGACGTAGTCCACCCCGATCGCCTGCAGCACCTGGGCCTCGACGAAGTGGCCGATGCGGGCCTTGGCCATCACCGGAATGGACACCGCGGCGATGATGGCCTCGATCAGGTCGGGGTCGCTCATCCGGGCCACGCCACCCTGGGCGCGGATGTCTGCGGGCACCCGCTCCAGGGCCATCACCGCCACCGCTCCCGCGTCCTCGGCGAGTTTGGCCTGGTCGGCCGTGACGACATCCATGATCACGCCGCCCTTGAGCATCTCGGCCATACCCCGCTTGACGCGGGCGGTACCGGTGGCGGGCGCGACGGGAACGACGGGTGCGCTACCGGTGGCGGCGGCGCTACCGGTGCTGCTGGTCGGCTGCTCGGACACGGCTGGACGACTCCTCCGACACGACTGGAATGATCACTTTGATGGTACGCCCGCGCGGGCCGCGGCCCGACGGCCAATCACCGGCTCGCGGCCTGCCAGGCCGACCCGGCGGGGCGGCCGGCCCCCATGCCGCCCGGCAAAGCGGCCGGCCCCGCGCTACGCCAGCCGGCGACACCCGGTCAGGCCTGCATGGCACCCGGTCAGGCCTGCACGGTGGGCGGCGCGACGAACGCGGCCGGCAGGGCCTCGAGAGTGGGGTCGTCCACGTCGAAGTACGCCGGCCGGGGGTGCTTGGCGGCCAGCCGCAGGGCCCGGACCGTGATCCGCCGGCGGATCGCCAGCGCGTCCCGGACCATGTCGTTGTGCATCTGCCGGGCCAGCGCGACCCGGCGGCTCACCGCGACCAGGTCCGCGAAGGCGGCGACATCGGCCACCGCCGCGACCGTGCGAAGCTGGTGGGTCAGGTCGTTCTCGGCGACGTCCCGACCGTCGGGTCGGGCATCGAGCGCGATCCGTGCCGCATACCTCAGGGTGGGTAACTGGGTCGCCTCGGCGACGGCGGTGGCCGCCGCGGCGCGCCGGACCAGATGCGCGTCGAGCGCCGCGTACGCGGCGTAGGCACGCGCGTGCAGTCTGTCGACTCGGGACGCGGTCCAGGTCAGGTAGGTGGCGACCAGCACCACCACGGCTACGACAAGGACGACCCACCACATGCCGGGCATCGTAATGCCCCCATCTATCCGACGGGGTCCACTGTCTCGTCGGTCACGACGCCCCCGGTCGCCTCTATCGCGGTGCGATACACCTCGACGACCCGGCTCGCGACCACCGGCCAGTCATACCCGGCGACCACCCGGCGGGCGTGAATGGCCAGCTCGGAGCGTTCGGCGGGATCGTCGAGCAGCCGGGCGAGCACGGCGGTCAACGCCGCCGTGTCACCGGTCGGGAACAGGGCGCCGGCCCGGCCGCTGTCGAGGACCCGACGGAACGCGTCCAGATCGCTCGCGACCACCGGGGTACCGGAGGCCATCGCCTCGGTGAGGATCATGCCGAACGACTCGCCACCGGTGTTCGGTGCCACGTACACGTCGACGCTGCGCAGCATCCGAACCTTGTCGGCCTCGGACACCATGCCGAGAAAGACCACCCGATCGCGTACCGCGACGGGCAGGGACTCGACCAGTTCGTCCGACTCGCCCCGCCCGGCGACCAGCAGGCGCAGCCGGGGGCGGCTCACCGCGAGCGTCGCGAACGCGTCCCGCAGCAGCGGAAACCCCTTGCGCGGCTCGGTGAAGCGACCGAGGAAACCGAGCGCGCCCCCCGGTCCGGGCCAGCCGGGCAGCGGTGTCGCCGACTGGTGGCGATCCACGTCGACGCCGTTGGGAATCTCCCAGGCGCTGTTGCCCATGTGCTCCACCTGTACCTTGCGGGCCAGCTCACTGACCGCGATCCGGCCGGTGATCTTCTCCGAGACGAGCTGGAGCACGCCCTGGGCGGCGACGAGCGCCCGCGACCTGGTCATCGCGGTGTGGAAGGTCGCCACCACCGGACCCCGCGCGGCCAGCACCGCGAGCATGGACAGGCTGGGACTGAACGGCTCATGGACGTGGACCACGTCGAAGTTTCCGGCGCCGAGCCAGCGCCGGACCCGGGCCGCCGACAACGGCCCGAACGCCAGCCTCGCGATCGATCCGTTGTACGGCACCGGTACCGCCCGGCCGGCCGACACCACGTATGGCGGCAGCGCCGCGTCGTCGTCGGCCGGGCCGAGCACACTCACCCCGTGCCCCGCCCGGATCAGCGTCTCGGCCAGGTCACGAACGTGGTTCTGGACGCCGCCGGGTACGTCGAAGGAGTACGGGCAGACGATCCCGATCCGCACTCGCCGTCCTTTCGTCAGACCTGACCGTCAGACGCGACCCGTCCGGTCGAACCGGGACGGACCGGTGCCGGACCGGTATCGGCACCCCGGCGCGCGCCCGGCGATGCCCACAGCCGCTGGAGCATGTGCCAGTCCTGAGGATGCTCGGCGATGCCCAGGGCCAGGCTGTCGGCCACCCGCTGGGTGAGCTGACGCACCCGGACGTCGAGCGATCCGGCCGAACGTTCGCGCCCGGGCAGCTCCACCGGCCCGACCAGCCGGCCACACGCCCGATCCGGTTCGAACCACAACGTCGCGGTATACAGCGGCGCGCCGGTGCGCAGCGCCAGCAGCGCCGGGCCGGGCGGCATCCGGGTCCGGGCCCCGAAGAAGTCCACCTCGACGCCCCGGGTGGACAGGTCCCGCTCGGCCAGCAGCGGGACCACCGTGCCCGCCCGCAGCCGTTCGTCGAGAACGTCGATCGCCGGCCGGTCCCCGCCGGTCGTCGGCAGGATTTCCATGCCAAGACCGCGGCGGAATTCCAGGAACCGCTCGTAGAGCCGTTCCGGCCGGAGGCGCTCCGCGACCGTGGTGATCGGCCAGCCGTTGGCGGCGACCCAGGCGCCGGCCAGGTCGTAGTTGCCGGCGTGCGGCAGCGCCACGACCACACCCCGGCCGGTGGCCACCCCGTCGGCCAGCACGTCCTCCCCGTCGAGGTGGAAGGTGCGCAGGATCTCGTCGCGGCCGAGCGCCGGCAGTCGGAAGGCCTCCAGCCAGTACCGGGCGTAGGACCGGAGGCCGGCGCGGACCAGCGCGTCGAGGTCGGCCTCGGCCACGTCCGGCCCCCCCACCCGGCGCAGGTTGGCGGCCAGCCGCTGGGCGCCGGCGCCGCGACGGCGGGCCGCCAGCTCCGCGCCGGCCGCGAACACCGGCCAGGTCAGCGCGCGGGGCAGGCTCCGTACGAGTTGCCAGCCCGCCGCGTACCCGACCTCGGTCACGTCCACGACGGCCCGATCCGGTTCATGCCGGCTCGGCCTGGTTCATACCGCCCGGCGGCGGTCCCGAAGCGCGGTCCTGCCGGTACACGTGCCCGATCCGTTGCCCGGCGGTGACCACCGACAGGGCGACCAGCAGCCACAACGCGATCGACAGGGCGTACGGAACGCCCAGACCGTGGCCGATGCCGCCGAGACCCAGGATCACCAGCCGCTCGAAGCGCTCGGCGATACCGACGTTGGCCGACAGGCCGAGCCCCTCGGCGCGGGCCTTCACGTACGACACAACCTGGCCGGAGATCAGGCAGATCAGCGTCGCGACCAGGTTCACCCGCTGGTCGGTCACGGCCAGCCAGTACGCCAGGCCACCGAAGACCGCGCCGTCGGCGATGCGGTCCATCGTCGAGTCGAGCAGCGCCCCGAACCGGCTGGGGGTACCCCGAGCCCGGGCCATCGCCCCGTCGAGCAGGTCCGTCAGCGCGCAGGCTGTGATCACGAACGTTGCCGTCATCAGGTGCCCCCGGCTGGCCAGCCCGACGGCCGCCGCGATCACGCCGACGGTACCGAGTACGGTCACCGCGTCCGGCGAGACGCCAGCACGCAGGAGCGCCCGGGCCACCGGATCGACCACCCGCAGGACCCCGGCCTTGGTAACGACGCTGAAGATCTTCGCCATGGCGCTCCCACCCTATCCGCGGCCCACCAGCCGGGGATACGGGTCACCGTGTCGCACGCGCGTCAGGGTTGTGTCGACCTTGTTTCGGGTGTGGGATCGACCAGGAGACCGTCGAAGTGAGCCGCATCACAGGGATTCCGCAGGTCGGGCTATGGGAGGCGTGGCATGGCACAGAAGAGCCAGGAGAAGGGGGTCACCGGCCCCGCGCCGGTGGTGGACGAACCCGGCAGGGTACGCAACGTGGTGCTGGTCGGCCACTCCGGTGCGGGCAAGACGACGCTGGTGGAGTCGCTGCTAGCGGCCACCGCGACGATCGGACGTGCCGGTTCGGTGACCGAGGGCACCACGGTGAGCGACTACGACCCCGCGGCGGTCCGGCAACAGCGATCGGTGACGGTAGCGTGCGCGCCGCTGCTCCACGACGGAATCAAGATCAATCTGCTCGACACACCCGGGTACGCCGATTTCGTCGGCGAGCTGCGGGCCGGGCTGCGCGCGGCGGACGCGGCGCTGTTCGTGGTGTCGGCGGTCGACGGGGTGGACGCGGCCACGGTCGCGCTGTGGGACGAGTGCGCCACGGTGGGGATGCCCCGCGCCGTCGCGATCGCCCGGCTCGACCACCAGCGGGCGGACTTCGACGAGACGTTGTCACTGTGCCAGCGCGTCTTCGGCGAGAACGTCCTGCCGCTGTACCTGCCGCTGCACGGCGACGACGGGCAGAGCGTCGCCGGCCTGATCGGCCTGATCACCCAGCGCGTCTTCGACTACTCCGGGTCGTACCCGCCGGTGGTACGCGAACCCGACCCCGAACATCTGCCGGCCATCGAGGAGTCCCGCAACGCCCTGCTGGAGGGCATCATCGCCGAGAGCGAGGACGAGACCCTGATGGACCGGTACCTGTCCGGCGAGGAGATCGAGACCTCGGTCATCATCGACGACCTGGAGAAGGCGGTCGTCCGCGGCCACTTCTACCCCGTCCTCCCGGTGTGCGCCGCGACCGGCGTCGGGCTCGACGCCCTGCTCGAGGTCCTGACCAGGGGCTTCCCGTCGCCGCTGGAGCACCCGCTGCCGCCCGTCACCGACGTGCACGGCCACCCCCACGCCCCGCTGACCTGCGACCCGGCCGGCCCACTCGTCGCCGAGGTGGTCAAGACCACGATCGACTCGTACGTGGGGCGGGTGTCGTTGGTCCGGGTCTTCTCCGGCACGCTGCGCCCGGAGCACCCGGTACACATCTCCGGGCACGGCATGGCCAAGCGCGGCCACCCCGACCATGACGCCGACGAGCGCTTCGCGCACCTGTACTCGCCGCTCGGCTCCGCGCTGCGCGAGGTACCCGTCGCCATGGCCGGCGACATCGTGGCGCTCACCAAGTCAGCTACCGCCGAGACCGGCGACACCATCTCGGCCCGGGAGACGCCGCTGCTGGTCGAGCCGTGGGAGATGCCGGAGCCGCTGCTGCCGGTCGCGATCGTCGCCCGTACCCGCTCCGACGAGGACGCGCTGGCCAAGAACCTCGGCCGGCTGGTCGCGGGTGACCCGACGATGCGGCTGGAGCGCAACCCGGAGACCCACCAGCTGGTGCTGTGGTGCATGGGCGAGGCGCACGCCGACGTCGTTCTCGACCGGCTGCGGGCCGGCGGGGTGGAGCTGGAGACCGAACCGGTCCGGGTACCCCTGCGCGAGACATTCGGCGCGCCGAGCAAGGGCCACGGCCGGCACGTGAAACAGTCCGGTGGTCACGGTCAGTACGCGGTCTGCGACATCGAGGTCGAGCCGCTGCCGCGCGGCGCCGGTTTCGAGTTCGTCGACAAGGTCGTCGGCGGGGCGGTACCCAACAACTACATCCCCAGCGTGGAAAAGGGGGTACGGGCCCAGATGGAGCGCGGGATCGGCGCCCGGTACCCGGTGGTCGACCTGCGGGTGACCCTGGTCGACGGCAAGGCACACTCGGTCGACTCGTCCGACGCGGCGTTCCAGACCGCCGGCTCGCTGGCCCTGAAGGAGGCGGCGGAGAAGGGCAGCGTGGTGCTGCTGGAGCCGGTCGACGAGGTGACGATCCGG
>JAVHWE010000623.1:0-11689 GCA_032160285.1 Micromonosporaceae bacterium
AGCGAGCGAGACCGTCACATCGTCAACTTTGCCAGGCAATTGACCGCTTCGCTCAACCCGTCCATTGCGTCACCGATCCGCCACTCGCTGCGGTCGCGAGGACCGACGAGATTGGACATTGCGCGCACTTCGCCGAACGCGACGCCGGCCTGCGCCGCGGCGGTCGCCACGCCGAATCCCTCCATCGCCTCGGCGACCGCGTCCGGGTGGCGGCGGAGCATTTCGCGGGTACCCGCGGCGGTGCCGGTTACGGTGGCGACCGTGAGCACCGGCCCGACGACCGCGCCGGGTAGCGCCGCCGTCATCGCGGTGACCAGCCCGGGATCGGCGGCGCACGAGCTGGTACCGAACCCGAGCCGGTCCAGGCTGAGGAACCCGTCCGGCGAGTCCGCCCCGAGATCGGCGGCGACGCTCACCGAGGCGATCGCGACACCACCGATTCCCACCGTGAATCCGCCGCCGATCCCGACCGACAGCGCGGCGTCGAAGCGCCCGGTCGCGAGTACCCGGGCCGTCGTCGCCGCGACCGCCGCAGCACCGACCCCGCCCACCTCGACCACGACGGCGTCGACGACGGCCGGATCGGTGCCGCGCGTGCTCAGCGCGCGGAGCACGGCCTGCCGTTCCGGTTCGACCGCGGTGACAATGAGGATCCGCCGGTATCCGAGGAAACTCACGAATCGTCCGGAAGATCAACGGTTGGGTCGGTGGTCGATGGGCGGTACAGGTGGTAGCCGGCCGGCGGCTCGGATTCCGGCTGGGTCAGCAGCCGCGACGGATCCACCGGCCTGGTCTCACCCGGTCGGCCGTCGCCGGCCCGGTTGTCGCCGGCCCTCGGCGCGGCCGCGGCGCTGCCGGGTGCCGGCTGGCTGTCGCCACCGCGTCGCCAGCGCCGGCCGCGCCGCCCCGCGAGGTCGAGCGTGGCCGACTCCACGGGGAAGCCCGCGCTCGGGGTCGGGCCCGGCGACCGGACCCCGGCCGGCCGCGTGGGCATGGTCGCGGTCCGTCCCGCCGCCGGGCCGGCGGCTCGGGGCCGGGTGGGACCGTCGGTCTCGTCCTCGTCGGGTGCCGGCGCACCACGGAGGCGGTCCTTTCGTAGCCGGCCGCTGACGAGCGCGGCCCGGGTCGAGCCGAGCGCCAGGAAGACGGCCAGCACCGTGAAACCAACCCGGCCGTCCAGCGGCACCAGCCCCAGCGCCCCGCCGACCACCCAGGCGAACATCAGCAGCGTTTCGGAGTGGGCGAAAGCGCTCGCCCGTACCCGCTCCGGGATCCGCTCCTGGATCACCGCGTCCACGGCGAGCTTGGCCAGCCCGCTCGCCACGGCGGTGACCAGGCATGCCAGGACGACCAGGAACAGGTTGTACCCCACGGCGGTGGCGGCCACCACGAGCGTCACGGCCAGGATGCCACCGGCCTGCAGCACCGCCGGGCGGTGAATGCGCAGTGTGGTACCGACCGCCGTGGCCAGGAACGAGCCGAAACCCAACGCCGCGGCGCACAGCCCGATCGCCGCCGTCGGCGACAGCGACCAGCCGAGCAGCCCCGTCGGCAGGTCGTGCAGGCGGATCGCGAAAGCCAGGAACAGCGTCAGGAACCCGTATCCGGCGCGCAGGGTCGCACTGCCGGCCAGGCTCGCGATCACCAGCGGACCGGACAGTACCTTGGCGCCCTTGTGCCCCGGCAGTTGCATGGCCCGCGGCACGACCTCGGGCGGCTGGGAGTCGGCGCGCGGTGGCAGCCGCAGCGCGGAGACCATGCCGAACACGAACACCACCATGGACAGCCGCAGCGGCCACGCCGCCCCGCCCAGTGCCGTGGCGGCGAGCCCGAACGGGACCGCCGCCGCGCCGGCGACGGTACCGAACACCGACGCCCGCGCACCCGCCTCGGACAGGCCCAGGCCGGCCGGCAGGAGCCGGGGCACGGCGGCGCTGCGGGCGACCCCGTACGCCCGCGACAGCACCAGCATGCCGAACGCCGCCGGGTAGATCGTGTACCCGCCGATGTGTTCGGAGATCATGTACGCCAGAAAGGCGCGGCCCAGCATGGTCAACGCGAGCGCGTACCGACGGCCGTGGCGCAGCCGGTCGAGTACCGGACCGACCACGGGCGCCAGCAGGGCGAACGGCAGCATGGTCACGAGCAGGTACAGGGCGACCCGGCCGCGGGCCTCGCCGACCGGCACGTTGAAGAAGATCGTGCCCGCCATGCCGATCGCGACCAACGTGTCGCCGGCGCAGGACACCGCGTGCAGGTCGAGCAGGCGCATCATGCCCGCCTCGCCGGCACCGCCCCGCTGCCGTGCCGCCAGCACGTTGCGGGTCATGAACCGGCCGGTGCGCGCCCCGCCCCGGACCAGCCGCCGGGTGGCCAGCATGGCCAGCAGCACGGTCCGGCCGAGGCCACCCACTACCGACATGCCTCCATCCTTACCTATCGCGGCGAGCGGGCGCCCTCCGTGCCGGGCGGCGCCCGCCGCTGGTGTTACCGGACAGTCGCGGGGGGTGAGCCCCCGACACCGCACGGATGAGGCAGAATGGCCGGGTGACAACGGCGGGTGTGGTGGCGCGAACGGCACGGTTGGATCAGACCTGTGCCGATGCGGTCGGAGTGGCGCTGTCGGCGCTCACCGAGGTGGAGCGCGACCACATCGGCGAACACGTGGCGGCGGTCGCCGATGGCGAGCGCCTGGTGACCCACCTGTTCGACTGTCTGCTGCCGGGGTACAAGGGCTGGCGGTGGGCGGTCACGGTAACCCGGGTTTCCCGCAGCCGCCACGTCACCATCTGCGAGACGGTACTGCTGCCCGGTCCGGACGCGCGACTGGCGCCGGAGTGGGTGCCGTGGCAGCAGCGCCTGCGCCCGGGCGACCTCGGCGTGGGTGACCTCCTGCCGACCGAGGCCGACGACGAGCGGCTGACCCCGGCGTATGTGCGGTCCGACGACCCGGCGGTCGAGGAGGCCGCCTGGGAGCTGGGTCTCGGCCGACCCCGGGTGATGTCGCGGGAGGGGCGGGCCGAGGTCGCCCAGCGCTGGTACGACGGCGACCGTGGCCCGGACGCGCCGATCTCGACGGCCGCCCCGCGCGCCGCCCGGTGCGCCGGCTGCGGGTTCTACCTGCCGCTCGCCGGTTCGATGCGGCAGGTGTTCGGGGTGTGCGGCAACATGTACGCGGCCGACGACGGCCAGGTCGTGAGCCTCGATCACGGCTGCGGTGCGCACTCCGAGGTGATGGTCGAACCGGTGGCCGCCGTCGAGGAACTGCCCACCGTGTACGACGACAGCGAGGTCGACACCTTCAGCTAGGCGGGTAGCTGCCGGGTCGCCTGGTCGGGTGCTGTGGCCGGCTGTGCCGCCGTCTGCTGTGCCGCCGCGTGCTGTGCGGCTTTGCGACGCCGCCGGTTCGCGTCGTGTCTGATCATCGTCGCCAGGCCGGGAAATCCCCAGAGGAACCCGGCCAGGCAGATTGCCAACCAGTTGCCGTGTCCGTGTGCGTCCAGGGTGGCCCGGAACGGCAGCAGCACGAGGCCGGCCAGCGCCCAGATCACGATTCCGGCGAGCGCGAACGGCACCATCGGAGGGTCCAGGGCGGCCGGCGCGGGCGGTACGGTTTTCGGCGTCGCATCGATCGGCACGCCGTCAGGGTACGCGGCGGCTGCCGGCAGGTGACCGTACTCACGCCCCACACACGGATGTCATTAGGTAGGCTAACTATTGATGTCACGTCACCGGAGGGAGCGCATGCGGGAGTGCATTCACGGCTGAACACCACCTTCCGATCGCTGCGGGTTCGCAACTACCGCCTCTTCGCCACCGGCCAGCTCGTCAAGCTGACCGGCGTGTGGGCGCAGTTCACCGCCCAGGACTGGCTCGTCCTGCAACTGTCCCACCAGCGCGCGACCGCGCTCGGCACGGTCACCGCGCTGCAGTTCCTCCCCGTCCTGCTGTTGACCTTGTACGGCGGCAAGCTCGCCGACCGGTACGACAAGCGCAAGCTGCTCATCGGCGTGAACGCCGCCTTCGCCGCGGTGGCCCTGGTGCTGGGCATCCTGGTCCAGAGCGGTCTGGTACAGCTCTGGCAGGTCTTCGTGGTCGCCGCGGTCACCGGGGTGATCAACGCGATCGAGGGGCCCACCCGGCAGTCATTCGTCTCCGAGCTGGTCGGTCGTGACCTGCTGCCGAACGCGCTCGCGCTGTCCGCCGCGACATTCAACTCGGCGCGCATCATCGGTCCGGCCGTCGCCGGGGTCGCCATCGCCGCGATCGGTATCGGGCCGGTGTTCCTGGCCAACGCCGTGCTGTGTATCGGCCCGCTGGTGAGCTCGATCCGGATGCGCCCGGCCGAACTCTTCCGCCGGCCGCCCGGTCCGGTGGCCTCCCGCGACGCCCGGATCATCGACGGGCTGCGGTACGTCCGCCGCCGCCCGGACCTGGTCCTGCCGCTGCTCGTGGTGCTCGTCGTGTCCATGATGGGCTTCAATTTCCCGGTCACCCTGGCGGTGGTGGCGACGGCGGTGTTCCACGCCGGGGCCAGGTCGTTCGGCCTGCTCTCCACCGCCGTCGCGGTCGGTGCGCTGATCGGCGCCCTGGCCGGCAGCGGCCGGCGTGGACGTCCGTCGATCTATATCGTGCTGGTGGCCGCGCTGGCCTTCAGCGGCCTGGAAACGCTGGTCGGATTCGCGCCCCGGTTCTGGGTGGCGGTGATCCTGCTGATCCCGACCGGCTTCTTCATGATCTACTTCGCGCAGGCCGCGAACCAGCGCATCCAGCTCGGTACCGACGCGGCGTTCCGGGGGCGCGTGGTGTCGCTGTACATGCTGGTCTTTCTCGGTACGACCCCGTTCGGGGCAATCCTTGTCGGCGTGACCTCGGAGCGGCTCGGTCCCCGCTCGGGCATGTGGCTCGGCGGAGCCGCATCGTTGCTGGCCGCCGCGGTGGGGGCCATCGTCCAGCTGCGTTCCTCGGACGCCGCGATCGGTCTGCACCTGCGGCCGACCCCACACGTCCACCTTCGTGAGCCCGCACTCGATGGCGGCGTGTTCGAATTCCGACTACCGGCGGTCCCATTGCCGCCCGCGCAGCCGCGCCGCACCGCACCCGACCCGCCTGATGGCGAAGCCGCCGAACACCAGGCGGCCTGACACCGAGCGACCCTCTCTACAGGTCGTCCATCGCGCGGTAGATGCGCTTGTCGGAGACCGGATACGGGGTACCCAGCGACTGCGCGAACAGGCTCACCCGTAACTCCTCGATCATCCAACGGACCCGGCGCAGCCCGTCCGACGGCGGCACCTCGTCGCGCAACTGCTCGTACTCCTGCCAGACCTGCTCCACCGTGAGCATCGACTGCCGGTCCCGGGCGGGGTTGGCGGCGACCCGGTCCAGCCGGTAGTCGATCGCCCTCAGGTACCGCGGCAGTTCGCCCAGGTACTCCCAGCCGGTGTCGGTGACGAAGCCGCGGTACACCAGCCGGGACAGCTGCGCCCGGATGTCGGCCAGCGCCGGTACCAGGGTCAGGTTCGACGTACCGGCGAGCCGACGCTCCACGGTGGACCACGCGGCCAGGATCGGCTGAGCCTCCGCGACGATGGCGAACACGGTGTCGGCCAGCCCCACCCGCGCCGCGTCGCGCAGGGCCGCGAAACCCTCGGCGTCCCAGACGATGCCGCCGTGGTCGGTCATCAGCTTGTCGAACGCGGCGGTCACGCAGTCGTCGATCAGGTCGGCGGCACTGCGGTGCGGGTTGCGGCTCAACGCCAGCTTCGCCGGGTTCGACAGCCGGGCGTTCAGCACCTTCACCGGCGACGGCAGGGTCAGTTGGAGCAGCCGCCGCACGCCCGCCCACATCGCCGTCCGCTGCGCCGCCTCGGTCTCGTACACCCGGACCGCCACGCTCGCGCCCTCGTCGACCAGCGCCGGGTACGCGGTGACCTCGTACCCGGCCCGTTGCTGCCGGACGCTGCGCGGTATCGGCGGAAAGTCCCAGCTGGTCAGCCCGCTCCGGTCGATCGACCCGACGGCGGCGGCGATGGTCTCGCGTACCTTCGGGGCGAGCTTGTCCCGCAGCGGGGCCAGCTCCTTGCCCTCGGCCACGGTCCGGTCGTGCTCGTCGACCACGCGGAACGTGACCCGCAGATGATCCGGTACCTTCGCCAGGTCCCAGGCGTCCCGCGCCACCGCGACCCCGCTGAGCCGATGCAGTTCCCGCTCGAGCGCGGGCAGCAGCGGCCCACCGGGCCGCATCCCGGCCAGCGCGTCGGCGGCGAAATCCGGTACCGGGACGAAGTTGCGCCGGGTCACCTTCGGCAGCGACCGGATCAACGCGGTCACCAGATCCCCCCGCAGACCGGGTACCTGCCACTCGAACGGTTCGACCGGCACCCGGGCCAGCACCGGCAGCGGGACGTGCACGGTCACCCCGTCCGCCTCGGTACCCGGCTCGAACTGGTAGGTCAGGCGCAGCGTCAGGGTGTCGTCGACCTGCCAGGTGTCCGGGTAGTCCTCGGCGCGGACCCGCCCGGCGTCGGTGTTGATCAGCATCGACGTCGAGAAGTTGAGCAGGTCCGGGTCGGCGCGCCGGGCGGTCTTCCACCATGCGTCGAAGTGCTGTCCGCTCACCACGTCGGCCGGGATCCGCCGGTCGTAGAAGGCGTACAGGGTCTCGTCGTCGACCAGGATGTCGCGGCGGCGGGCCCGGTCCTCCAGGTCCTGTACCTCGTCGAGGAGCGCCCGGTTGTCGGCGAAGAAGGCGTGGTGGGTCTGCCAGTCGCCCTCCACCAGGGCGTGCCGGATGAACAGTTCCCGGCAGAGCGCCGGATCGATCCGGCTGAAGTTGACCTTGCGTTGGGCGATGAGCGGCACCCCGTACAGGGTGACCTTCTCGTACGCCATCACCGCGCTCTGCTTCTTCTCCCAGTGCGGTTCGCTGTAGCTTCGCCGGACCAGATGCCCGGCGACCGCCTCGACCCACTCCGGCTCCACCCGGGCGTTGACCCGTGCCCACAGCCGGGTCGTCTCGACCAGTTCGGCGGACATCACGAACCGGGGCGGCTTGCGGAACAGCGCCGAGCCCGGGAAGATCGCGAACTTCGTACCGCGCGCGCCCAGGTACTCCTGGGGTTTCTGTGGATCCTTGAGACCGACGTGGCTGAGCAGCCCGGCGAGCAGCGACCGATGGATCGCATCGCCGTCGACGGCCGGCGCGCCCTCGGCCGGGGCCCCCGTCCGATCGGGCATCACGGTCGGCCGGTCGGGCCGCGCGGCCTGCCGGTCCGACCGCGCGGCCTGGCGGAGCTGGCCGTAGATGTCCTGCCATTCGCGGACCCGCAGAAAGTTCAGGAACTCGGCCTTGCACCGGCGCCGGAACTGGTTCGACGACAGCTCCCGCTGCTGCTCCTGGAGGTAGTTCCACAGGTTCAGGTACGTCAGGAAGTCTGACCCGGGATCGACGAACCGGGCGTGCGCCTGAGCCGCCGCCTCCTGGCGGTCGACCGGCCGTTCCCGCGGATCCTGAATGGACAGTGCGGCGGTGATCACCATCACCTCGTGGACGCAGCCGTTGCGTTCGGCCTCGACCACCATCCGAGCCAGCCGAGGGTCCAGCGGCAGCTGTGACAGGCGGCGGCCCAGCGGGGTCAGCTTGGCGCCGTCGAGCGCACCCAACTCATGTAGCAGGTTGACCCCGTCGGCGATGTTGCGCCGGTCCGGTGAGTCGATGAAGCCGAACGCGGCCAGCTCGCCCAGGCCCAGCGCGGTCATGGCGAGGATCACCGAGGCGAGGTTGGTGCGCAGGATCTCCGGATCGGTGAACGCCGGCCGGGCGTCGAAGTCGGCTGCCGAGTACAGCCGGATGCAGATGCCGTCGGAGGTCCGGCCGCAGCGGCCCTTGCGCTGGTTGGCCGACGCCTGGCTGATCGGCTCGATCGGCAACCGCTGCACCTTCGTGCGGGCGCTGTACCGGGAGATTCTCGCCGTACCCGGATCGACCACGTACCGGATTCCCGGCACCGTCAGCGACGTCTCGGCGACGTTGGTGGCCAGGACCACCCGGCGGCCGGTGTGCGGTGAGAAGACCCGGTGCTGCTCGGCCGACGAGAGTCGGGCGTACAGCGGCACGATCTCGGTGTGGCGCAGGTCGAGTCGGGTCAACGCGTCGGCGGTGTCGCGGATCTCCCGCTCGCCGCTCAGAAACACCAGGATGTCGCCCGGCCCCTCGGCCGACAGTTCGGCGACCGCGTCCGCGATCGCCTCGATCTGATCGCGCGGTTCGCCGGGTTCCTCGGCGCTGTCGTCGAACAGCGGCGAGTACCGAACCTCCACCGGGAAGGTGCGGCCGGACACCTCGACGATCGGCGCGCCGCCGAAGAAGTCCGAGAACCGCTGCGGGTCGATGGTCGCCGAGGTGACGATGACCTTGAGGTCTGGTCGCCGGGGCAGCAGCTGCCGCACGTACCCGAGAATGAAGTCGATGTTGAGGCTGCGCTCGTGGGCCTCGTCGATGATCAGTGTGTCGTACTGCCAGAGCATCCTGTCGTTGGTCAACTCGGCCAGCAGGATCCCGTCGGTCATGAGCTTGACCAGAGTGTTGTCGCCGACCCGGTCGGTGAACCGCATCTTGTACCCGACCGCGGTCGCCGAACCCAGCTCCTCGGCGATCCGGTCGGCGACGGTCCGGGCGGCCAGGCGTCGGGGCTGGGTGTGGCCGATGAGGCCGGCGACGCCCCGCCCCAGCTCCAGACAGATCTTGGGAAGCTGGGTGGTCTTGCCCGACCCGGTCTCGCCGGCCACGATCACCACCTGGTGATCGGAGATGACGGCCAGGATGTCGTCCTTACGCTGGCTGACCGGCAACGCCTCGGGGTACGAGATCTCCGGTACGGCCGCGGCGCGGGCGGCCAGCCGCCGTTCGGCCGCCTCGATCTCGCGACTGATGTCGGCGACGATTGCGCCCCGAGCGTCCGGGGCGTCCCGAGCGTCCGGTTTGCGGGCGCCGCGCACCCCGTCGAGACGCCGCTCCAGCCGTCGTTGGTCGCGCAGCATCAACCCCGGCAGGCGGGCCCGCAGGTCGCTGAGACTGGAGGACGGGAAGCTACTCGGCATACGGCGCTCAAGGATAGGAGAAGCCGGGGCCCTCTCCTAACGGATAACGCGTGGCTCAGGCCTGGACGGTCGGCAGGCCGAACACATCGGTCAGGCCGGTGATCTGCAGTTGCCGGCGGACGAACGTGCTGGGGTTCACCACCAGGAAGTCGGCGCCGATCTCGCGGGCGGCGTTGTACCCGACGACCAGCGCGCCGATGCCGGTCGAGTCCATGAACGTCACCCGCAGCATGTCTACGACGACCCTGGCCGGCTGCTGCCGGCAGATCGTGTCGACCAGGAGCGCGCGGAACGCCTCGACGGTGGTGACGTCCAACTCGCCACGGACATCGATGATCGCGGCGCCGTCGGCGAGACGCTGCGAGGTCACCAGCGCGTCTCCCATGGTCACCTCCAGTTGTTTACCAACCCACCCAATTGTGCACGGTACCCATTGGCGCGGTTCTCAACCCCCATACCGTCAACCCGTCCGGGGCGCATCGACCCTCATCTATGAGTGGCCGGGCGCCGGCGGCGGAGCGCCGCCGGCGCGTCGGGCGGCGCTAGCGAGGCGTGTCACCGGACGACGACGGGGGCACGGGCGGGATGACCATCGTGGTGTCGTCGACCGGCGTCTGCTTCGGGAACGCGGTCGTCGACTGCGATCCACCGGTCGGGCTCGCCGAACCGGGGGTGTACTGCGGAATCGGTGCCTGCGGTGCCGACGGCTGGGCCGGGACGGCGGGCCCGGTGGCAGCCGGCTCGGCGACGACCTCCGACGGGGCGGCGGTCGACGGCGCGTCGGTGGGTACGGCCCGGGAAGCGTCACGCTGGCTGGCCGTGTACGCCTTCGCGTGTTCGGCGATGGCGCTTGACTCC
Organism: Micromonosporaceae bacterium; assembly: GCA_032160285.1. GTDB lineage: Bacteria > Actinomycetota > Actinomycetes > Mycobacteriales > Micromonosporaceae > Planosporangium. The sequence goes on from JAVHWE010000623.1 coordinate 9,961, forward strand.
GCACTCACCCGGTCCAGCCAGTCGTCCCAGCGCTGCTGCATCGGGCGGACCAGACCTCCGCCCACACCGACGATAAGGATGCCGGCGACGGTGGCGAGAACCGCGATCAGGACCGGCGTGGTGACCGTGGTGGCCACACCGATCTGGTTGAGCGCCGCGATCACCCCGATGCCGATGATGAACCAGGACGCGACATTGGCCAGCAGGCGGCCGTACGACAGGGCGCTGAGCACGTTGGCGACGACGTCGCGGACCGCGTTGGCGATGGCGGCGGCCACGACCACGATCACGATGGCGACGAACGCCTTGGGCAGCCACGCGACGATACCCTTGATCAGGTCGGACACCGGGTTGGGGCCCCACACGCCGAACGCGAGTTGCAACGTGAAGAGCAGCACGGCGTAGTACACCAGCCGGGCCATGATGTCGGTGGCGTCGTAGCGCGACCGCGACAGCGCCGCCTTCACGCCGCCCCGCTCGACCACGCGGTCGAAGCCGACCCGGGTCAGCGCCTTCCCGACGACCACCCGCAGCAGGCGGGCGACGAGCCAGCCGATGATCACGATGACGAGGAAAGCCAGGAACTTCGGTACGAACAGGGCCACCGAGCGCAGCGCGTCGTCGACGGCCGCGGGTGCGGCGAGGGTGGTGATGTTATCGGTCATCGCGGATCCTTCCGGTGCGGTGGCCGGCCGGGTTGCCGGGCCGCTTCCCCGATGTACCCAGATCTCATCCAACCGTCACAGTGACGCTGTGCCACCCCGTCGCGCCGTCCGGGAACGGCGGGGTACGCGCCTGCGGCTGCGTCTGGCCGCGCGCATCGGTGGCGCGTACCCGCAGGGTGTGTGCGCCCGGGGTGGCGACCCACCGGTACGACCACTGCGCCCAGGTATCCGCTGACGGTGTCGGCAGCAGCGTCGCGACCTGCCATGGACCGTTGTCGACCTGTACCTCCACCCCGGCGACCCCCCGGTGCTGGGCCCAGGCCACCCCGGCGACCGTCACCGGGCCGGTTGCGGGCCGGGCGAACGGCGCCGGCCGGTCGATGCGTGAACCGGTCTTCACCGGGGCTCGCGCGGCCCAGCCGCGCCTGACCCAGTACGCGTCGAAGGCGTCGAACGTGGTCACCTCGATGTCGGTCACCCACTTGCACGCCCCGGCGTACCCGTACAGACCGGGTGTCAACACCCGGACGGGGAAGCCGTGCTCCACCGGCAGCGGCTCGGCGTTCATGCCGACGGCGAGCAGCGCGTCCCGGCCGTCGAGGATGGTCTCGACCGGGGTACCGATGGTCATCCCGTCGACCGACCGGGTGACGACCTGGTCGGCGCCGGCCCTGATGCCGGCCTCGCGCAGCAGCGTCGCCAGGGACGCGCCGAGCCAGCGCGCGGTACCGACGTACGGGCTGCCGACCTCCCCGGACACACAGTTGAGCGTGGCGTGCCGTTCAAGCATCGGTCGGCGCAGCAGCTCGGCGAGGTCGAGGGTGCGGGGGCGGTCGACCATGCCGTGGATGGTGAGCCGCCAGGTGTCCGGATCGACCCGGGGCACGATCAACGCGGTGTCCACCCGGTAGAAATTCGCGTTCGGGGTGATGAAATCGGCCGTCGTACCGGCCGGCAACGGTGCCGCCGGGCTGGTCGGCCGGGGCAGCGCGACCCCACCACGGGCCCGGGCGGTCCGGCCGGCGGCCGCCGCCCGCAGCAGCTGACCGCCGGTACCGGTGGCG
>JAVHWE010000115.1:0-3978 GCA_032160285.1 Micromonosporaceae bacterium
CGGGCCGCCCGCTCACCGCCGCGACGGCCCGGTCGCGTACCCGGCCGATCCGCATCTGGAGGTTCCGCATCAGGTCGCCGGCGCCGACCAGCTCCTGCCACCGGGCGAGTACCTCGCCGCGGAGGAGTGCGCCGTCGCGGATGCCCTGTTCGACGGTCTCCCGAGCCGCCCCGTACCGGGTTGTCACGCCGTCACCGAGCAGTTCGATCGTCTGGATCTGGTGGTCGGCCGCCGCAGCCAGCCGTCGCAGGTTCGGTCCCAGCGCCGCGATGGCTCCGTCGACGGTCTGCCCGACCACGGCCGCCCGCGCGGTCGCCGAGCTGGCGAGTGCCACGAACCAGTCGCGCATCGGTGCCACGAGTCGCTCGCCGAGCAGGCCCTGACCGTCGAGGCGGTCCTCGGGCAGGACGAACAGCGGGGCGCCGCCGAGGCCGTGCGCGCGCAGCATGCCCATCAGGTGCGGACCGATCACGTCGGCCGCGCCGGCCGGGACCCGGTCGAGGACCAGCGCGACGGCGGTGCCCCGGTCGCGGGCGGTGCGCAGCATCTCCCACGGGACCGCGTCGGCGTAGCGGGCCGCGGTCGTGACGAACAGCCAGAGGTCGGCCGCGGCCAACAGCTGTACGGCCAGCGCCCGGTTGGCGTCGACCACCGAGTCGATGTCGGGTGCGTCGAGGAAGGCCAGTCCGGGGGTGAGCGCGTCGGCCGCCACCACCCGCAGCGCGTCGGTATCCGCCAGTTGGATCCGGGTCCGGCCGAGCCCCGGCAGCAGGTTGGCCTCGGTGAACCAGGCCATGTCGGCAGGGTGGCAGACCACCACCGGTGCCCGGGTGGTCGGGCGGAGCACGCCGGCCAGGCTCACCGGTGCCCGGACCAGGCTGTTGATCAGAGTGGACTTGCCCGCGCCGGTGGAGCCCCCGACGACGACGAGCAGCGGCGCGTCGATCCGGCGTAGCCGCGGCAGCAGGTAGTCGTCGAGTTGGCCGACGATGGCGTGGATGCTTCGCTGGGCGTCGGTGGCGTCGGGCAGCGCCAGCGGGTACCGGATCGTGCCGAGCGTGTCACGCAGTGCGGTGAGCGCCCCGGAGAGCTTTTCAAATCCGACCCCGCCGGTGCCGGCCGACTCGGGGGTTTGCCGCCCGGTCGGCTCCGGCGGGCTGGCCCGATCGGCCTCAGCCGGCGGGCTGGCCTGCGCGATCGCCGGATCGCCCTGCGTGGTCACCGGTCAAGCGTGCACGATCATTCCCGACGCCGCCAATGCCACGCCGTGATCGTCTGCGGATTCACGGCTGCCGATGACCTTCCGCCGCCGGAAACCGCCGGGAATCGGTGGGTCCGGGCCGGGGTTGCGTGGAGGTGGCTCAACTGTGGCATTATTGAGCCCGGTCCACTCAAGTTAACGATGGGGTAGCCCCCCGCCTCTGGAGGAACGAGAACATGGCACGTGCGGTCGGCATCGACCTGGGTACCACCAACTCGGTGGTCAGCGTCCTTGAGGGTGGCGAACCCACCGTGATCGCCAACGCCGAAGGCGCGCGGACGACGCCATCGATCGTCGCGTTCGCCCGTAACGGCGAGGTGCTTGTCGGGGAGGTAGCCAAGCGTCAGGCGGTGACCAACCCGGATCGGACGATCCGTTCGGTCAAGCGTGAGATGGGTACCGACTGGGCGATCGATATTGACGGTAAAAAGTACACCCCGCAGGAGATCTCCGCGCGGGTGCTGATGAAGCTCAAGCGCGACGCCGAGGCGTACCTCGGCGAACAGATCGCCGACGCGGTGATCACGGTTCCCGCCTACTTCAACGACTCGCAGCGCCAGGCCACCAAGGAAGCCGGCGAGATCGCCGGATTCAACGTCCTGCGTATCGTCAACGAGCCCACCGCCGCCGCGCTCGCGTACGGCCTGGACAAGGGCACCAAGGAGCAGACCGTCCTGGTGTTCGACCTGGGCGGCGGCACGTTCGACGTGTCCCTGCTCGAGCTGGGCGAGGGCGTCATCGAGGTCAAGGCGACCGCCGGCAACAACCATCTCGGCGGTGACGACTGGGACGAGCGGATCATCGACCACCTGGTCAAGACGTTCCGTGGGCAGCACGGCATCGACCTCTCCCAGGACAAGATGGCGATGCAGCGCCTCCGGGAAGCAGCCGAGAAGGCCAAGATCGAGCTGTCCGCGGCCAACACCACGGGCATCAACCTGCCGTACATCACCGCCGGCTCGGCCGGCCCGCTGCACCTGGACACCCAGCTGTCGCGGGCGGAGTTCCAGCGGATGACCCAGGACCTGCTCGACTCCTGCAAGGGCCCGTTCGAGCAGGCGATCAAGGACGCCGGGGTGCAGATCGGTGACGTCGACCACGTCATCCTGGTCGGCGGCTCGACCCGGATGCCCGCCGTATCCGAGCTGGTCAACCAGCTCACCGGCCGTGACCCCAACAAGGGCGTCAACCCCGACGAGGTCGTCGCCGTGGGCGCCGCGCTGCAGGCCGGGGTACTGAAGGGTGAGGTCAAGGACGTCCTGCTGCTGGACGTGACCCCGCTGTCGCTGGGCATCGAGACCAAGGGCGGCATCTTCACCAAGCTCATCGAGCGCAACACCACGATCCCGACCAAGCGGTCGGAGATCTTCACCACGGCCGACGACCACCAGCCGTCCGTGCTGATCCAGGTGTTCCAGGGCGAGCGGGAGATCGCGGCGTACAACAAGAAGCTGGGCACCTTCGAGCTGACCAGCCTGCCGCCGGCACCCCGCGGGGTACCCCAGATCGAGGTCACCTTCGACATCGACGCCAACGGCATCGTCCAGGTGTCGGCGAAGGACCTCGGTACCGGCAAGGAACAGTCGATGACGATCACCGGCGGTTCGGCGCTGGCCAAGGACGACATCGAGCGGATGATGCGTGACGCGCAGGATCACGCCGATGAGGACAAGCGGCGCAAGGAGGAGGCGGAGACCCGCAACCTCGCCGAGGCGTTGCAGTGGCAGACCGAGAAGTTCCTGGCCGAGAGCGGCGAGAAGCTGCCGTCGGAGGCGCGGGACGAGATCAACGAGGCGCTCGGCGAACTGCGGGGCGCGCTCGGTGGATCCGACATCGCCAAGATCAAGCAGGCTCACGAGCGCCTCGCCACGGTGTCGCAGAAGGCCGGTACCCAGCTGTACGAGCAGCAGGCGGCCAGCACCGACGCCGGCGGGTCCGAGACGCCCGGCGGTACCGCCGGTGCGGCCGGTCCGAGTGCCGCGCCCGACGATGTCGTGGACGCCGAGATCATCGATGAGGACGACAAGAAGTGACCGAGCACGCCCGCCATGCCGGCCGGCGTACCCCGAGCGCGGGTACGCCGGACGGCGCGGGGCAGGAACGGGTCGTCAGTCGGGACAAACGGAAGATCAACGTGTCGAACGGAAAGCACGCGCAGAGTGCGGACGCCGAGGCGGCGAACGCTGAGGCATTCGGAGAACAGGTCGACAACGACGCGCCGGAGGTGCTGACGGACGCGCAGGCGGGCGGCGGTCTCCGCGACGACGACGCCGCGGCGACGGCTCAACCGGTCGAGCGGGTCGACGAGGCGCAGCCGCCCGCCCTCGGTGCCGAGCTGGCGTCGCTGCGTGGCGAGCTCGACGAGCGGATCGGCGACCTCCAACGGGTCAGCGCGGAGTTCGCCAACTACCGCAAGCGGGTCGACCGCGACCGCGCGCTGGTGGCGGAGCAGGCGACCGGTCACGTCCTGGCCGCGCTGCTGCCCGTACTTGATGATCTTGACCGGGCCCGGGAGCACGGCGACCTGGTCGGGCCGTTCGGCACGGTGGCCGAACAGATGGCAACGGTCGTGTCGAAGTTCGGGCTGACACCGTTCGGCATGAAGGGTGACCGGTTCGATCCGACGCGCCACGAGGCGGTCGCCCACCTCACCTCCGCCGAGGTGACCGAACCGACGTGCGTCGACGTCATGCGGCGCGGGTACCTGCTGGGCGAGC
>JAVHWE010000129.1:0-3591 GCA_032160285.1 Micromonosporaceae bacterium
ACGCCAAGCGGTTGGGCATACCGCCAATCTATCCACCCGCGCACCCCGCCAATCAGGCGGCGAGCCCGGTCAGGACGCGTCCTCCTGCCGGATATTGACGATCTTCGCCGAGTCCAGCACCAGCAGCAGCTCCCGGAGCCGCTCGGGCGGCATCGGCGGGTGGAAGAAGTACCCCTGCGCGCTGGTGCAGCCGAGCACGGTCAACGCCGCCCGCTGCTCGGCGGTCTCGACGCCCTCGGCCACCACCCGCAGGCCCAGCCCCTGCGCGAGTTCGATGGTGGTCCGCACGATCGCGGCGACCTCCTCGGACTCCACCATCCGCCGCACGAAACTCCGGTCGATCTTGACCTCGTCGACGGTCACCCGGGTCAGGAACGTCAACGACGAGTAACCGGTACCGAAATCGTCGACGGCCAGTCGCACACCCATGTCCCGCAGCGCCGAGAGCACGTCGTCGATGACGGCCAGTTCGCTCATCACCACCGTCTCGGTGATCTCCAGCACGAGCCGTTCGGGCGGAACGTCGTGCTGGACGAGCAGCGCCGCGACCGCGGCCGGCAGCGTCGGGTCGAGCAGGCTTCGGGGCGAGAGGTTGACCGCGACCGGCACGTCGATCCCGTCCGCCGCCCAGGCGGCCGCGACCGCGAGCGCCCGGCCCAGGACGTACCGGGTGAACTCGCCCAGGAGCTCGCTGCGCTCCACCACGGTGACGAAGTCGGCCGGCAGCAGGTCGCCGCGGCGCGGGTGGCGCCAGCGGACCAGGGCCTCGACACCGGTCACGCCGCCGCCGTGCAGCCTCATCGCCGGCTGCATCGCGAGCGTGAGCTGGTCGTCGACGGCAAGCGCCTCGCGTACCTCGGCCAACAGCGACAACCGATCGGTACTGACCAGATCGCGCGCCGGCTCGTACCAGGCAACGCTGGACCCGCCCCGTTTGGCCTGGTACATCGCGATACTTGCGCGGCGCAGCAACTCGGTCAGGTCCACCGTGCCCGCCGCCGCCACCGCCACGCCGACCGAGGCCTCAATGGACAGCTGTACCCCGGCGACCTCGCTCGGGGTGGCCACCCCACCGGCCAACGCCCGGGCCCGGGCCATCACATAGCTGAGCCGTTCCGGAAAATCGACGCCGCGCAGCTCCGGCGGGTGACCGTCGACCAGGGCCAGTGCCGGCAGCAGGACGGCGAACTCGTCGCCGTCGAGCCGCGCCAGCAACTCCCCGGTACCTGACCCGGAGGCTGGCCCGGCCGGCAGCTCGGCGGACAGCCGCGACGCCGTGATCCGCAGCAGCTCGTCGCCGGCACCGTGGCCGAGGGTGTCGTTGACGTCCTTGAACTCGTCGATGTCGAGCAGCAGCAGGGCGACCGGCGTATCGCTCGGAAGTTCACGCAGCAGCGCATCACCCTGACTGAAGAACGCAGACCGGTTGGGCAGCCCGGTCAGCGGGTCACGGGCCAGGTCGCTGGCGCTTCGTTCGATCATCGACCGCAGTTCCCGATGGGTGGCGGCGTCATGCAGCGCGGCGGCGAGCGCGTCCGCGTACGCGGCGAACATCAGCCGGTCCCTGGGGCGCAGCCCGCCGGTGTGCGCGAGCCATAGGTGCAGGTCACCGACGCGTACGCCGCCGACGACCAGTTCCCGGCCGACGGTCGGGGCTTCGTCGGGTGTCGGGGCGCACGCGACGACCTCGCCATCGGTCTCGCCACGGTAGCCGCGGACCTCGCCGTCCGGGGCGATGACCGATAGCTGGGCCCGGCCGCCGCCGAACAACCGCAGCGCGCCGCGGATCCCGGCGCTGGCCGCGTCCTTCTCGTCGAGCCGGTTGAGTTGGCGGGTCGCGTCGGCGAAGGTCTGCCAGTTGCGCCGCTCGTCGTGCAGGCGCATGCGGTACGCGTACGCCCGGTGCAGCAGCCACAGCGCCGGCGGCAGCAGGATCAGCCAGCGGGCGTTCATGCCGATCAACGCGACGACGGCCAGACCGACCGCCACGTTGCCGATCACCATGGGCAGCTTGCTGCCGTTGGCGCGCAGGAAGACCGGCCAGAACGCCTCGCCGTGACGGCGCGCCACGGACCACGAGATCATGGTCGCCCCGGTGACCGCATACCCGGCGGCCGCCAGGCACAGCGCTACGGCGAGCCGCGGCGTGAGGTCGCGCTGTCCGTCCGTGGGCATCAGCAGATTGGCGGCGACGGTACCGGCGGTGGCGGCCAGGGTGAGCACCCCGGTGCTCCACACCGACCTGCTGACCTCGTCCCGGTGGGGCGGACGCAACCACTCGATGGCTCTGGCGAGGCCCACGCCGACCAGCGTGGCCGCCGGAATCCAGGCCGCCGGCAGCAGTACACAGAGGATGACGATGGCCGACTCGCCCCACGCCAGGCCGACGGTGCCCGATCCGACCCGGACGTGCACCATCGCCAGCGACGCGAGGGCCGCCACGCCCACGGCGACGGCCAGCAACGCGATCGTGGGCGCGGGCTTGTCCAGGAACGGGATGCCGGCGGCGGGGATCACCCGCGCGCCCACCAACACCCCCGCGCCGGCCAGCACGAGCGCGACCAGCGGCACGACCGTGCCGTACCGCCGCAGCGTCGCCGTCATCCGCCGCACCTCTCCCGCCCGAGGAGTTCAGGCATGCGCCCTTGCGGGGAGAGTAACGGGACAACCCTCGATATGACATCGGTCACGTCGGTGACCATGCGCAGCCGGACGGCGGTGGCCGCCACGGCACGGCGACCGTCGCGTACGCATCGACCAGTCACGATCACGCCTCCTCGCCGACCCCCCGCGCCGAAGGCTAGAGCAAGTACGGTGCAGCGCACCAATCTGTCCGGGTTACCAAACCCCCTTATGACGGAATGACAGGCGTCTACCCCGCGGGGGGACGACCGGCCGCGGTGGGTCCATCCGGCGCGGTGGGTCCATCCGGCGCGGTGGACCGATCCCCGGTCGTGGGACGCTCCGTCGGCGTCGGCTCCGGTGTGACGGCGGGATCGACCACCGGTTCATCGGACGGGAAGGTCGCAGGCAACCGGCGCAGGTGACTGTTCATGTTACGGATCAACAGCACCGTACCGATCGCCAGCAACAGGATGATCAACAGTCCCATCGGCCCGGCGAGACCACCGGACAGCGTGTCGCCGAAGTTGTTGGCCGCGAAACCGGCGCCCCTGGGGTCGCCGGCGAGCAGGGTGAACCCGGTCATGTGCCCACGGTACGCGGTGCACCGAACCCACGCCGAGCGGCGGCGTCAGGCCCGGACCGTCTCGCGGATCCCCGCGAACAGGTCGTCCTCTGCCTCGGTGGGCCCGAGCAGCGACCGGGCCAGTTCGAAGTCCTCGGTCGGCCACGCCCGCCGCTGGATCTCCAGGGGCACCCGAAACCAGAAGCCGTCCGGGTCGACCTGGGTCGCATGGGCGCGCAGCGCGTCGTCGCGCACCTCGAAGTACTCTCCACAGGGGACCCGGGTGGTGACGCGCGGACCCTTGTCGTGCGCCGGGTCCCACTTCTCCAGCCACTCGCCGAAGTGCGATTCCAGGCCGGCCGCGAGGACCGCCTCATGCAGCGCGGTAACCCGAGCCCGCGAGA
>JAVHWE010000183.1:0-3944 GCA_032160285.1 Micromonosporaceae bacterium
CCGGCCGAGCGAGGAGCCGCTCGCCCAGGTGGCGCCCTCGTCCCAGGACCGGTCCAGCCACACCTCGTCGCCGGCCGCGCCGTTGGCCAGGGTGGCCCACGCCATCCCACGGTTGTCCAGGTGCAGCGCGATCTGCCGGTTGGCCAGGGTCGTCGCGGGTACCGGCTGGTTGTCCCCGACCGCGGCGGTCGCGCTGGTGCCGTCGCAGACCGCGTCGCAGGCGTGCACGTACAGCCAGTCGGTGCACTGGACGCCGGCCGCGTCGCCGCACGCCCGGATCATGGCCCGCAGGTGGTGCGATGGGTCGGCGAGGTTGTACATCAGGGTCCGGGTACCGGTGCGGCCGCTCGGGATTTTCGCGGTACCGAGCGGTCCCTCCCAGGTGGAGCCGTCGGTGAAGGTCCGGTCGACCCAGACGGCGTCGTCGAGGGTGCCGTTGTCGATGCTGCCCCACGCCATCGCGTCGGCGTCGCTGACGTGCAGGGAGATGCGGCGGCCGTTTTGAATCCGGTCCGCCACCGGGAAGAGGTCCTGGCGGGCCAGGGACGGATCGCGGGTGTCGCAGGACACCGAGCAGACCACGGTGGCGAGCGTCACGCCCGCCGGCGGCGCGGCATCGGTGGCCGCGGCCGCCGGAACCGCGTGCAGGACGGCGCCGACCATGGCGGCGAGGAGGGCGAGGGCCACGGATCCGGGTCGGGCCCGGTGGGGTAGGTGCCTGTGTGGACGCGACATCACCGATCAGCTCCAGACCGCGGGAAGGTACCGGGCCACGACAATCGATGCTCCGCGAGCCTGGAACATCGAGACATTGCCATAGGTCAATGTAAAGCTGGCCAGAGCGTACGCCCTGGACGGGTCGCCTCCTAGGGGCCAAATTTCGGCGGGCGTCGACGTGGCGGCCGACCTCGTCGCCGGCGGCGTCTCCGACACCGGCGCAATGCCGGCGTCAGTACACAGTGGACATCGGCGTGTACGGGGTGGTGGTGATCAACCGGAAGCGGTCCGTGATCAGCCGGAAAGGCCCGGCACGGGTGGTACCGGACGACGCCTTCGTACCCCTAGGCTGCTGGCGTGACAACAGGCGAGCCGGTGGAGCGGCTTCCGTGGGCGCCGGAGGGCATCGACCTTGAGCGCCCGAGCGCGGCCCGGGTGTACGACTACTGGCTGGGCGGCTCCCACAACTACGCCGCCGACCGTGAGATGGCGCGCCAGATCGCCCGCCTGATGCCGGACGTGCCGCGGTTCGCGCGGGCCAACCGGTCGTTTCTGCGCCGCGCGGTGGAGTATCTGGTCGCGGCCGGGGTGCGGCAGTTCCTCGACATCGGCTCGGGCATCCCGACCGCGGGCAACGTGCATGAGATCGCCCAGCGGGTCGCCCCGGAGACGCGGGTGGCCTATGTGGATATCGATCCGATCGCCATCGCCCACAGCCGGGCGATCCTGGCCGGCAACGACCGGGTCGCGGTGGTCGCCAACGATCTGCGCGCGCCGGAGCGGATCCTGTCCGACCCGGGCCTGCGCCGGGTGCTCGACCTGGACCGGCCGGTCGCGATCCTGATGGTGTCGCTGCTGCACTTCGTGCCCGACACCGACGATCCGGCCGGTCTGATCGCGTCCTACCGGGACGCGGTGCCGGCCGGCAGCTACCTGGCGCTGTCCCATATCCAGCGGGTGCCCGATCCACCGCGGAGCGGGGTGGAGATCCTGGCCCTGTACGAGCGGGTCGGCACCCCGTTGATTCCCCGTACCGACGCGGAGCTGACGCCGTTCTTCACTGGATTCGACATGGTTGAGCCCGGTCTGGTGGCATTGGCCGAATGGCGCCCGGATACTCTGGACGGGGCACCCGCCGTCGGCGGCCCGGATGCTGTCCGGTCGGAGCCCGACAACGTCTTGACGGGGTTTCGCGCGGGGGTCGGACAAAAGCCATGATCCATTTAAACGGCACGGCGGCGCGCTCCGACCGGTCGTCCGGCACGGTGGTGGACCCCGACGAGCTGGCCCGACGCTGGGCCCGTGCGGTCGCCGACACCAGTTACGTCCCGATGGGTCTGCGGGAGGTGGTGGCGTTCCTGCGCGGTCTGGTGGTGCGGATGACCGACGCGTTGGCCGCGGAGCCGTTCGACGCCGCCACCGGCCGCGAGATCGGTGAGAATCTGGTGGGCGCCAACTTCTCCACCGGTGAGTCGCTCGGACGCACCCTGGAGACGCTCGGCGCCGGCCTCGGGTCGTGGCCCGACGACCGGGTGCTGCGGCTGCTCGGCGCGCTCGCCGAGGGGTACGGGCACCGGTTGTGGGAGCGCACGCTCGACGCCCAGGAGGAGATCCGGACCGCGGCGGTGCTCGCCCGTACCGACGCCGAGACCGCCCTGCAGGCCAGCGAGGCCCGGTTCCGGGCGGTCTTCGCCGGCTCGGCGTTCGGCATCGGCATCACCGACCTGGACGGCCGGCTGCTCGAGGTGAACTCGACGCTCGCCGACCTGACCGGGTACCAGCGCGAGGATCTTCGCGGCCGGCCGGTGACCGACCTGGTGTACCCGACCGAGGTGGCCCTGGTCACCGCGAAGCTGGCCGAACTGGCCGGCGAGTACCGCGAACGGATCCGGACCGACCAGCGCCTGCGCCGCAAGGACGGGCAGGTGCTGTGGGCGCACCTCGCCGCGTCGCTGATCCGCGACGAGCACGGCGACCCGCGGTTCGCAGTGGTCATGGTCGAGGACGTCACCGACCGCCACCACCTGCAGGTGCGGCTGCGTCATCAGGCGTTGCACGACCCGTTGACCGGGCTGCCCAACCGGACCCTGCTCTTCGACCGCCTGTACGAGCTCTTCGACGGCGCCGGCCTCGACGACCGGGTCGGCGTCTGCTACATCGACCTCGACGGTTTCAAGGTGGTCAACGACAGCTTCGGCCACGATGTCGGCGACGAGCTGCTGGTGGCCGTCGCGCACCGGCTGTACGAGTGCGTGTCCCGGGCCGGTCACGTGATGGCCCGGATGGGTGGCGACGAGTTCGTCATCCTGGTCCACGGGCACTCCTCGACCGACGAGGTCGTCGCGTTGGCCGAGACGGTGCTGGCCGCCCTCACCGAGCCGGTCGGTGCCGGCGGCCACCGGCTGTCGGTGTCGGCGAGCATCGGCGTCGTGGACCGGGCGGCCGGCACGACCACGCCCGCCGACCTGATGCGGGCCGCCGACATCACGCTGTACTGGGCCAAGGCCGACGGCAAGGGCCAGTGGGCGCTGTTCGACGTCGAACGCAGCGACCGCGAGGTGGCCCGCTACGAGCTGTCCGCCTCGATGCCCGGTGCGCTGGAGCGCGGCGAGTTCGTCATCGAGTACCAGCCGTTGGTGCTGTGCGGGGGCGAGACGGTGATCGGCGCCGAGGCACTGGTGCGCTGGCGGCACCCGCGGCTCGGTTTCCTGATGCCGGACCGGTTCGTCGGCCTGGCCGAGGAGACCGGCATGATCGTCGCGCTCGGCCGCTGGGTCCTGGAGGAGGCGTGCCGGCAGGCGCGGCACTGGCGCGACGTCGCCGGTGACGCCGCGCCGATGATCAGCGTCAACCTGGCCGTGCGCCAGGCGCAGGAGCCCGGCCTCGTCGACGACGTCGCCGCGATCCTGGAACGGACCGGTCTCGAACCGGAGTACCTGCAACTGGAGCTCACCGAGAGCGCGGTGATGGGTCCCGGGCACGAACCGCTGGCCGCGCTGACCAAGCTCGCCGCGATGGGCGTGCGGATCGCCATCGACGACTTCGGTACCGGGTACTCCAACCTGGCGTACCTGCGCACCCTGCCGGTACGGGCGATCAAACTGGCCGGGTCGTTCGTGGACGGGCTGCGCACCGAGCCGCCCCGGGCCGTCACCTTCGGCGAGTTGCACGCCGGACGGGCCGGTGAGCGGATCGTGGCGACGCTGGTTCAGCTCGCCCACGCGCTC
>JAVHWE010000207.1:0-6185 GCA_032160285.1 Micromonosporaceae bacterium
TGGCTTCCGGTGAGTTGAGGAACATCGTCGCCGCCGTCATTGTGCACCAGTACCGGAGTGTTACCGGCGAGCACATAGTACGTGTGGAGGTAAGCGACAGTTAGGTTGAGCATACGGCCGAGGCCGGCGAAGCTGTGCACGCGGACAACTTGTGCACCTTCGCCGCTGCGAACTGGACCTTCTACTAACGACGCGGCACTGTGGACCGTCGACAACCCCGTCGGCGGTTCGCGGTGTCAGGCGGTCACGTCCACACTCACCCCGTCACCGGCCGAACCGGTACGGGCGAGGAGGCGGCCGAGCCCGGCTCGGGTGGCGACCACCACCAGTACGTCGTCGGGCTCCAGTCGCCGGCCCGGCTCCAGATCCCACATCGTGCGTTGGCGCCGGTCGACCATCACCGCGATGACCCGCGCCTGCCCGACCTGACCCGCATCGGACAGCGGCGCACCGGCGAGCTCCGAACCGGCGCACACCGGTACCTCCGCGATCAGCAGTACCCGCCGGTCGACCGGGATGGTGCCGACCACCTCACGTTCCAGCATCGCGGCGGCGAACGCGGGTGCGGCCAGATACGACACGCTTCGGGAAATCGTGATGCCGAATGCCCGCTGTACCCGGCTGGCGAACTCGCCGTCGAACAGCCGCAGCACCACGCGCAGATCCTCCTTGATCGCCCGCCCCTGGAGTGTCGTCTCCAGGTTGGTCACGTCGTCGGTCGACACCACAACCAGCGCCCGGCAGGTCCGTACCGACGCCGCCCGCAGGGTCTCGGCCCGGTTCGCCTCGCCGATGATGTACGGGATGCCGAGTTCACGGGCGACCGGAATGCCCCGGGCGTCCTCGGTACGGTCGATGCCGACGGTCGGTACGCCGAGGTCGTGTAGCCGCCGGATCACCCGGGTGCCGACGTTGCCCAGTCCTACCACGACGACGTGGTCGGCGATCGGCCGCCGCAGGCGGCCCAGCGCCAGCGCCAGCCGGGCGTTGACCGCGGCCTCCACCACCGCGGCGGTGACTACCGGGATCAGCGCGATGCTCACCACGGTCAGCGCCGCCTCGGTTGCCTTGACCAGCGCGGGCGCACCGGGGTCGGCGTTCGCGCCGGCGAACGTGTCGAGGATGGTCCGGTACCCGGCGTTCAGCCAGCCGCCGCCCTGGGTCATCTTCAACACCACGGTACCGGCGATCAGCAGGCCGAACAGGACGACCGCGGCGATCCGCAGGCGCCGGCTGATCAGCACCGGTAGGGCACCGAAGGGGCGCCGCCGCCACCGCCGAAGCCGGTCGGCCACCCCGATTCGTCGCCATCTCGGAACGTGGTTGCGGGCCAGCGCCAGTTCGGGCGTACCGGTGGTGTCGGCGGATTGGTCGACGATGGTGTGCCTGGCCTTGAGACCCCGGGCCACCGCCAGTACCAGATCGGCCGTTGCCTGGTCGCCCGGTAACAGGTTCGGCTTGCCGTCGGGGATCTGGGCGGCCAGTCCACACACGATGTCGGACTCGGCGACCTCGGTGCGCCGGGCCACGTGCAGGGTGCGTCCCGGCAACCGGACATGGACCGGGGCGACCTCCCCGAGGGCCGCGGACACGAAGGACGGCGCGGCCATCGCGGCGTCCGACAGTACCCGGCAGTCCGGCAGGAGCTGGCGTACCGCGCCGCCGAGGCTCATGTTGAACATCCGGATGACCAGCCGGGGTTTCGGATTGAGCTCCTGTACCTGGAGCGCGGCGTTGATGTTGCCGACGTCGTCCTGGTGCACCAGCGCGACCGCGTCGGCCGACGCGATGCCGGCGAGCCGGAACGCATCGGCGTCGAGCCGCGCGACCTCGATGACCCGGACCTCCGGCAGCCGGGCGATCCGCGGCCCGTGCCCGTGACGTCGACTCTCCAGCAGCACGGTCACCCGTACCCGGTAGCGGCCGACCAACTCGTCGACGAGACGGAACGCCAGCGGGTCGTCACCACAGACGATCAGCTGACGGCGGGTGTCGCCGTTGGTACCGGCCGCGAGCCGGGACCGGCCGGCGTCGACCCGCCGGCGCAGCACCTCCCGCGCGGCGCGGCGGACGTCGGAGGTACTCCTACGACGGGACAACCAGAAGTCAGCCACCCCGGGATCGTATCGACGCGGTCAGCGCACGACCGCCGGTCGCACCGCGATCGCCCTATCGACGCGGTCAGCGCAGGACCGCCGGTCGCAGCGCGATCGCCTTGAGAAAGATGTCGGCCATCTTGGACGGGTCGGGGGCGACGAAGGTACCGCCGCCGGTCGTGTCGGTGATGCGTTTCAGTTCCGCCTCGCTGACGCCGTCGCCGATACCGATCGCGATCACGACGACCGGGCGGGCGGGGTCCATGGTCTTCTTCAACTCATCGACAAGCTGGTCGAGGCTCAGGCCGTGGGCGTCCTCGTTCTTGCCGTCGGTCATGATGAGCACGGAGTTGACCCGGCTCGGGTCCCAGCCCTGCTGGACGGTCTTGTACGCGGCGAGCGTCGTGTCGTACAGCCCGGTGTCGCCGTCCTTCTTGGGTTGGATCCCGGCCAGACCGGCGAGCAGCTGCTGGCGCTGGTTGGCCAGCAGGCCGATGGGTGCGAGCTGCCGGTAGTCGTTGGGCCCGTCCAGCAGCGTGGAGAAGGTCCACAGACCGACCGCCCAGGTGTCGTCGAACAGGGCGACGCCCCGCCGTGCGGACTCGACGGTCACCTGTTCGCGGGTGGCCCCGCCGGCGGTGGGCACCGGCTCCAGCATCGAGCCGGACACGTCGATGACGGCGAGCATCCGACCCGGCGAGATCACGGTCGTCCAGGTGGAGAGCACCCGGTCGATCACCGTCGGATCCGGCAGGCTGGGTGCCGGCGCCGGGGCCAGGTCGGTACCCGGGGCGGCGGGGAACCTCGCGCCCACGCTGCCGTCGGCGGCCCGCAGCCCGAGTCTGGCGAGCCGATCGCGGTACGCGTTGCCGGCCAGGGTGACCATCAGGGCCCGGGCGGCGTTGGTCTTGTCACCGGACAACCCGGGCATGACGGCGAACGGGTAGTCCATCGGCAGCGGCGCCGGATCGAGGAAGACGGGGGCCAGCCGGACCGGTGGCTGACTGCTGTTGTACCCGATGACGGCCTGCTCGGACAGGGGCGCGGCGGCCAGGCCGGCCGCCATCGACGCGGCGTCGGTGGACCGGGGGAACCGTGCGAGCAGGTCGTCACGTAGCGCCGACCGCCCGGTCGCCAGGGCCCGCAGGGCGGCGACGGTTGCCGGCTGTCCGCCGCCCGGCGCGGTGCTGGCCGCGCCGGCCATGGCGAGCATCCCGGAGGCGCCGGCGGCGTCCCGGTTCGGTTCCACGATGCCGGTACGCAGCTTGCTGTCGGCGGTCAGCTTCGGGAGAAGATCGTTCCAGGTGAGCTTCTTCGCCGGCCAGCCGACGGTGGCCGCGATGGGCTCCGGCATGGCGAGCACGACGGGGCTGCGGGCCACCGACGGAGCGTCGGCGGGGACCCAGTCGGGGCCGGCGGCGCGCAGGCGCTGCAGCCAGGTACCGGAGTCGGGGATCCATACGTCCGGCGCGGAGATCTTACCGCTGGCCTGCCCGACGCCGTTGAGTGTGGTCTGGTGCCGCCCGGCGACCGCGGCCGCCACGTCGGCGGAGTCAGCGGCGGTGACGGTGACCGACACGCAGCTGCCGTTGATTCGCGGTTCGGTGGCGATCCACTGTTTCGCGGTCGCGTCGACGGCGGGTTTGAGTTCGGTCGCCGCGGTGACCGAGAGCTTCACCGTGGTGGCGCATCGGGGCCCGCTCAGCAGCCGGTACCCGCCCCAGCTAGCGGTGAGAACCGCGAGCACGGCGGCCGCGGCGGCGACGGCGCGTAACGCACCCGACGACCGGCGATGGGGGTGGGCCGGCCCCCGCGCGGAAACGCCGAAGCGGTGGGGAAATCGATGACGTCCCACGCCTACCGGATCTCCACGACGAGAAGCCAACTGCACCTTGTACGTTCGGTCAAAGTCACCACCGGGTCCCGGAATTGGACGGCCCAGTCTATGCACAGGTACATCGGGATCCGCCAATAGCACGCGGTCACCGGACAGATACGCCACACCGCCGACCGGTCACAGCCAGCCGCGGGTCATCTCGGCCAGCAGCAGCCAACCGCCCAGCAGCAGGGCGGCGACCGTACCGAGCAGGAAGAACCCCACCCAGGTGAAGGCGGGCAGCCGGGTGAGCCGGGCGAGTTGGTCGGCGTCGGAGTTCGGCAGCCGCCCACCGCGGCGCATCCGCCCCAGCTCGGCGACCGGGCGGACACCGCCGACGAGCAGCAGCCACACCGAAAAGTACGCGAACGCGGCCTGGGTCTGCGCGGAGGTGAACCACGACACCGCGACCACGATGGCGATCGTGGTCACGACCGACACCACACCGAACACGTTGCGGATCATGATGAGCATCACCGCGAGTACCGCGATGGCCGCCCACAGCATCAACGTGATCCGGCCGACCGTGAGCAGAAAGGCACCGAACAGTCCCAGCAACGACGGCGTCAGGTACCCCGCCATGCTGGTGACGATCATGCCCGGCCCGGTCGGCCGGCCACGGGACACGGTCAGGCCGGAGGTATCCGAGTGCAGCCGGATCCCGGCCAGCTGGCGGCCGGTGACCAGCGCGGTCAGTGCATGGCCGCCCTCGTGGGCGATCGTGATCACGTGGCGGGCGACCCGCCAGTTCCGGTACGGGATGATGATCACAAGGGCCACCACGACGGTGCCCAGCACGATCAACCGCGGTGGCGCCGGCTGGACACCGACGAGCCGGTCCCACAGGTCGCCCAGGGTGGATAGACGCACGGCGTAGCTAACCACGTCGGCCGGCCGGGCTCAGCCGGCGGGTAACCGGCGCGGCCCCGGTACCAGGGTGATCTCGGCGTCGCCGATGACGTCCGAGGAGCACAGGTCGCCGCGGAGCAGACGTACCCGCTCCATGAGGTCCCGGGCCGGCCGGCGCACCATGTCCATGGTCGGCTGCAGATGCGCGGTGACCAGCAGCCGGCCCGGGCCGACGTAGACGGCGGTCAACGCGTCGATCTCGAGTACCCAGGTCTCGGCGTCGATGCGGGCCCGCAGCCGATCCAGCACGTCTGCCGGTGCGGACTCGTCGATGAGCAGGCCCTTGGTGCGGCGCGCGATGAGGAAGGCCACCCCGACCAGCAGCACCCCGATCAGCATGCTGGCGCCCGCGTCCCACCCCTCCCACCCGGTCAGCCAGTGCAGCAGAATCGCGATCAACGCCAGGCTCAGGCCGACCAACGCGGCCGTGTCCTCCAGGAAGACGGTGGCCGCGGTCGGGTCGGACGCGTGCCGCAGGTGCGCGGCCAGTGACCGGTGGCGTATCCGGGCCTCGGCGCGCAACTGGGCCCGGGCGGTACGCCAGGACACCGCCTCCAGCACGATGGAGATCACCAGCACCGCCACGCCGATCGGGACCGACCCGAGCACCCGCGGTCGCCAGATCGCCTCCAGACCTTCGAGAATCGAGAAGACCCCGCCGACCACGAAGATGCCCAGCGCCGCCAGGAATGCCCAGAACCACCGCTCCTGGCCGTACCCGTACGGGTGACGCGCGTCGGGCGGCCGGCCGGACCGGCGCAGGCCGACGTAGAGCAGGACCTCGTTGCCGGTGTCGGCGAGGGAGTGGGCGGTCTCCGCCCACAGCGCGGCCGAGCCGGTCAGGGCGGCGGCGATCGCCTTGGCGAACGTGATCGCCACGTTCACCACGACGGCGATGACCACCGTACGGGTACTGGCATCGTTCGCGTCCTGTTCGGACATGATCACAGTCTGCCATGGCGGTCCCGGCCGGGCCGGGGCGGCCACCGGTCGGCGGGGCCGGCCCACCCGCCCCGCCGACCAGCACGAATATGCGGAAAGTCCGGGTGTAACGGGAACCAAACCGCCCGGTCACGGCGTCTATTTTTCGCCGTCCGGGTGCGAGCGGGTACGACCGTCGCGGGATTGTGCTCCCGTGGACCGCGACGTCGAGGTACCCGCTCGCCTCCGGTCGGTCCAGCTCCGCCCCGGCGCGCCGGGCAGCTCCGCCGGTACGTGGCGGGCCCCCGTCGCCGGGACGCGGCGGGCTACTCCGGTGGCAGGCGGCGGGACAGCGCGGCGGCCGCGGCAGCCGCTCCGGCCCG
>JAVHWE010000172.1:0-5629 GCA_032160285.1 Micromonosporaceae bacterium
GCGAGATCCGCTCGGGCGCGTGCGCGGCCAGCCACATGCCGACCATCCCGCCCAGCGACAACCCGCAGAACCGGACCCGTTCCTCGCCGAGCGTGTCGAGCAGGGCCAGCAGGTCGGCGCCGAGATCGTCGATGCGGTACGGGCCGGCCGGCACCGGCGCGCCGTCGTGGCCCCGGTGGTCGACCCGGATCACCCGGTGGTGGCGGGTCAGCGCGGCGAGCTGGGGCCGCCACATGTCCAGCGTGGTACCCAGCGAACCGAGCAGGACCAGCGGTGGTCTGCCGGCCGGCCCGTCGATGACGTGGTGCAGCGCCACCGTCATGGCGCGTGCCGCCGCGACGCTGCCGGGTGGCTGCGGGCCGGCTCACACCTCGAAGAAGACGGTCTCATCGTCACCCTGCAGCCGGATGTCGAAAATGTAGCCACCCTCGATCGGTTCGGCGATCAGGGTGTCCCGGCGGCTCGGATCGACCGCCGACAGCACCGGATCGCCCGCGTTGGCCCGCTCCTCGTCGCCGAAGTAGATCCGGGTGACCACCCGGTCCAGCAGGCCCCGGGCGAGCACCGAGACGTCCACGTGCGGCGCCTCGGTCCGGCCGTCCGGCGTGGGCAACGGGCCCGGCTTGACGGTCCGGATCCAGTACCAGCCCTGGGCGTCGGTCGGGCACCGGCCGAAACCACGGAAGCCGAAGCCGGCGTCGTCCTTCGTCGGTGCGCCGCGGGGGTCGTCCGGATGGTCGAATCGGCCGGCCGCGTCCGCCTGCCAGGTCTCGATCAGGGCATCCGGTACCGGGTCCCCGCTGCCGTCCAGGACCCGGCCGGCGATCAGCACCGCGCCGGGGGCGCCCTCGCCCACCACGTCCGGACCGTCGTCCCAGGGCAGGCCGATGTGCAGGAACGGCCCGACCGTCTGCGACGGGGTCAGGCCGGCCGCGTTGCCCGGCGCGCCGACGGGCTCAGTCATCGTGCGGCTCCTCGGTCGGGGTGGCCGCCGGGCCGCGCAGCACGATGTCGAACGCGAACGCCAGCGCCCACTCCGGCTGGGTCGCCTCGAAGTCGAACCGCGAAACCAGCCGGGCCCGGGCCGTGGCGTCCGGGATCGAGTTGAAGACCGGGTCGCGGGAGAACATCGGGTCGTCCGGGAAGTACATCTGGGTCACCAGGCGCTGGGTGAACGCCCGGCCGAACAGGGAGAAGTGGATGTGCGCCGGCCGCCAGGCGTTGTGGTGGTTGCCCCAGGGGTAGCTGCCCGGCCTGATGGTCTGGAACCGGTATCGGCCACGGTCGTCGGTCATGGTCCGGCCGACGCCGGTGAAGTTGGGGTCCAGCGGCGCCGGCCAGGTGTCCCGGGCGTGGTTGTACCGGCCGGCCGCGTTGGCCTGCCAGATCTCCACCAGCGTGTGCGGGATCGGCCGGCCGTCGCCGTCCAGTACCCGGCCGTGGACGATGATCCGCTGCCCCTGCGGCTCGCCGCCGGGCGCGCGGGTCAGGTCGTTGTCGGTCGGCGCGACGCGGCCCTCGCCGAGCAGCGGCCCGGTCACCTCGGTGAGGTACTGCGGCAGCAGGACGAGCGGCTGGCTGGGCGCGCGCAGCAGGGTGGACCGGTACTCGGGGCTGGCCAGCGGCGGATGCAGGTTACGCGGCCGTTCGTAGCTGGTCAGGAGCAGCTCGGTCACTCCGCCTCCTCCGCTGAGAGGAGCGCGTCGTCGGTCATCACGACACCCCTTCCAGTACCACGGCGAGGCCCTGGCCAACGCCGATGCAGATGGCGGCCAGCCCGTACCCGCCGCCGTGGCGGTGCAGCTGCCAGGCCAGCGAGCCGATGATCCGGGCGCCGGAGCAGCCGAGCGGGTGGCCGATGGCCAGCGCGCCGCCGTTGCGGTTGACCAGGGCCGGGTCCAGGTCCGGCCACTCGGCGAGGCAGGCCAGCGACTGGGCGGCGAACGCCTCGTTGAGCTCCACGGCGACCAGGTCCGACCAGCCGATCCCGGCCCGGGCCAGCGCGGTCCGGGCGGCCTGCACCGGGCCGATCCCGTACCGCGGGGGCGCGACCGCCGACACCGCGCGGGAGACGATCCGGGCCAGCGGCGCGCGGCCGGCGGCGGCGAGGCCGGCCTCGCTGGCCAGCAGCAGGGCGGCGGCCCCGTCGTTGAGCGGGGACGAGTTGCCGGCGGTGACGGTCCCCTGTGGACGGAAGGCCGGTTTGAGCGCGGCGAGCGCGGCCAGCGTGGTGTCGGACCGGATCGACTCGTCGGTCTTGAGGTCGGTACCGGGTACGTCGATCACCTCGTCGGCGAACCGGCCCTGCTCCCACGCCCGGGCGGCCCGGTGGTGGCTGGCCACCGCGAACGCGTCCTGGCTGGCGCGGTCGATGTGGTACGTGTCGGCCAGGATCTCCGCGCCCTCGCCGAGGGCGACCGTCCACTCGGGCGGCATCCGCGGATTGACCAGCCGCCAGCCGAGCGTGGTGGAGTGCAGCGTCTCGTTTCCGCGCGGGTAGCCGCGCTCCGGCTTGCCCAGTACCCAGGGGGCCCGGCTCATCGACTCCACCCCGCCGGCCACGCACAGCTCGGCGTCGCCGACCGCGATGGCGCGGGACGCCTCGATCGCCGCCTCCATACCCGAGCCGCACAGCCGGTTCACCGTGGCGCCCGGTACCGAGGTGGGCAGGCCGGCCAGGAGTACCGCCATCCGTGCCACGTCCCGGTTGTCCTCGCCGGCGCCGTTGGCGTCGCCCAGGATCACGTCGTCGATGGTGGCCGGGTCCAGCTCGGGACTGCGCGCGACGAGGCCGGCGACCACGGTCGCGGCGAGGTCGTCCGGGCGTACCCCGGCCAGCGCGCCGCCGTATCGGCCGATCCGGGTCCGTACCGCGTCCACCACGAAGACCTGTCGGGTCACGACCTACCCCCGGTCTGGCCCTTGTTCGCCTCGAGTTCGCGCAGCACGGTCAGCTCGGCCGGGCTGGGCGGGTCGGTCTCGGTCACGTCGTCGGTCACCGTCAGCGGCCAGCCGGTCGCCGCGACCGCCTGTGCCACCGTCGCGCCCGGATGGACCCGGGTCAACCGCAGCTCGCAGGTGTGCGGGTCCGGCTCCAGCACGCCGAGATCGGTGATCACCATCCTCGGCCCGGCCCCGCGCAGGCCGAGCCGGCCCCGGTCGCCGGGTCCGCCGCCGAAGCCCACGCTGGTCCGGAAGTCGACCCGGTCGACGAACGTACGCGGGTTCTGCCGGACCACCACGATCACCTCCCGGCAGGAGGCCGCGATCTCGGGCGCGCCACCGGCGCCGGGCAGCCGCACCCGGGGGTGGGCGTAGTCGTCGCCGACCACGGTGGTGTTGATGTTGGCGTACCGGTCGAGCTGGGCGGCGCTGAGGAAGCCGACGTCCACCCGGCCGGACTGCAGCCAGTAGTTGAACACCTCGGGCACGGTGATCACCGAGTCGGCGGTGTCGGCGAGGATACCGTCCCCGATGGACAGCGGCAGGTAGTCCGGCTTGGCGCCCAGGGTGCCGGACTCGTATACCAGCACCAGCTCGGGGGCGTGGGTGCGCCTCGCCAGGTTCGCCGCGGTCGAAGGCAGCCCGATGCCGACGAAGCAGACCGCGCCGTTGCGCAGCGCCCGGGACGCCGCGACGGTCATCATCTCGTCGGCGGTCCAGCCCGGCACCTCGCCGCCGGCCGGCCGGGTGGTGCCCGGCGCGGGCCCGGTCACCGTATCTCCCGACCGGCGGCCTGGAGCACGTGCTCGGCCATCCATGCCAGGAAACTCTCCCGGTCCCGGCTGATCTTGTCCCAGGCGATGTAGAAGTCGTTGTCGCGGACCGAATAACCCTGCGCGTACGAGGGGTGCGAACCGCCGGGGACCGGTGAGACGTGGCTGAGCGCCCACGAGGGGAGCACCACGGCGCCGGGGCGGGCGTCCAGCTCGTCGACGATCTCCTCGACCGTCACCAGGGCGCGCCGGGCGGCCAGCACCGCCTCCTTCTGTACCCCGGTGATGCCCCACATCTGTACGTTGCCCGCCCGGTCGGCGCGCTGGGCGTGCACCACCGTGACGTCGGGGACCAGTGCCGGTACCGCGGTCAACACCTCACCGGTGAACGGGCAGGCGATCGGCTTGATGTTCGGGGTCTGCTCGACCAGGTCGGTGCCGACGTAGCCGCGCAGCACCGCGAACGGCAGCCCGGACGCGCCGGCCACGTACCGGTTGGCCATCCCGGCGTGCGAGTGCTCCTCCAGCTCCAGCGGCACCGGCCAGCCGTGCTCCACCGCGTCCCGGAACCGGTGCAGCGAGCCGACGCCCGGGTTGCCGCCCCAGGAGAACACCAGCCGGCGGGCGCAGCCCATGCCGATCAGCTGGTCGTAGATCACGTCCGGGGTCATCCGGACCAGGGTCAGGTCGCGCCGGCCCTGGCGGATGATCTCGTGGCCGGCGGCGAACGGGATCAGATGGGTGAACCCCTCGAGGGCCACCGTGTCACCGTCTCCAACCAGCTCGGCCACTGCCTGCCCGAGCGGAACGATCTCAGCCATCAAGGGGTACGCCTTGTCCGTTCGTCCTGTCTCATCCGTTCGTGGTACGAACGTTAGTTCTCCGAACGAACACTACGGTCGCCAAACCGCAACAGTCAATCGTTGACCCCCCCGTCGGGCGGGACTATGTTCGCTCAAAGAACGTTCGTTCGTACAACGTACGACACCGACATCATCGCCCCCACCACCCAAGGAGCGGCCGTGAGCCTGCTTACGGAGCCGATCTGGCACGGCAAGGTCTTCCTGTCCGGTTGGACCGAGCCGGGCGCCGGGGCCGCCGCGATCACGGAGCCCGCCACCGGCGACCGGCTCGGCGAGATCGGGATGGCCAGCACCGCGGACGTGTCCCGGGCCGCCGCGGCCGCCGCCCGGGCCCAGCGGGCCTGGGCCGACCAGCCGTTCACCGAACGGGCCGCGGTGCTGCGCCGCGCCGGCGACCTGTGGGGCCAGCACGCCGAGGAGGTCGCCGGCTGGCTGACCCGGGAGGCGGGCGCGGTAGCGGGCATGGCCGGCTTCAACACCCACGTCGCCGCCGAGGAGTGCTACGAGGCGGCCGCCCTGCCGTCGCGCGGGTACGGCGAGCTGATCCCCACCGAACAGCCCCGGCTGTCGTGGACCGAGCGGAACCCGGTCGGGGTGGTCGGCGTGATCGCCCCGTTCAACGCGCCGCTGATCCTGGCCATCCGGTCGGTCGCCCCGGCGCTCGCCCTGGGCAACGCGGTCATCCTGAAGCCGGACCCGCGCGCCGCGGTCAGCGGCGGCATCTCCATCGCCCGGGTCTTCGAGGCGGCCGGCCTGCCGGCGGACCTGCTGCATGTGCTGCCCGGCGGGGCCGACATCGGCGAGGCGCTGATCGCCGAGCCACTGGTACGGGTCATCTCGTTCACCGGCTCGACGGCTGCCGGCCGGCGGGTCGGCCAGCTGGCCGCCGCCCATCTCAAGCGGGCCCATCTGGAGCTCGGCGGGAACTCCGCGCTGATCGTGATGGACGACGCCGACCTGGACCTGGCCGTGTCCGCCGGCGCCTGGGGCTCATTCCTGCACCAGGGGCAGATCTGCATGACCACCGGCCGGCACCTGGTCCACCAGTCG
>JAVHWE010000306.1:0-11853 GCA_032160285.1 Micromonosporaceae bacterium
GTTGCCGGAATCGTCGGTGCGGCGGCTCCGTGGCGGCGGGAGTTCCGGGGGGGTCATGATGTCGTCGAACCCGGTGGCGGTGGCGGCCGGTCTCGCGAACGGGACGGGGTCGCGGTGCACCGCGCCGGACGAGCCGCCGCTCGCCGCACCGGACGGCGCGGTGTCTGCCGCGCCCGGCGAGCCGGCCGCCGCACCGGACGGCCTGGTGTCTGCCGCACCGGCGGTTGCCGCACCGGATGGTCTGGCCGGTGCCGCGTGCGGGGGCACGGTGCTTGCGGTGGGGGACGGCGTGACAGGTACCCGGGCCACACCCGGCCGAACCGCCAGCGTGGGCGGTGCCGGCGCGGCTTGGGCGGTCGGTGGCGGGACGGGTGCCCGGGCCGCGTAGCCGGCGGGGCGCATACCGGCGGTGGAGTCGGCGGTGGGCGCCCGGTCGGATCGATGGACGCGTGCCAGGCCGGGCGGCCGGGCGGTGGCCGCCGGGTCCGGTGGCCGGGCCCGTCCGGTGGCTGGCCGTGTGCTCGCCGCCGGTGGTGAGCCTAGCGTGGCAGTCGGGGTCGGCGGCGGTGACTCCCGTGGCGGTGGGGTGTCGGATCCACATGGGACCGGCGACCTCGGTACCGCGGAACCGTGGGCGGGCGGGAGCCGTTGGGGCCGCGTCTCACCACTGCGCGATTGTGGCTCGCCGACGGTGGGGGTATGCGACCCGCCGGTCCGGCAAATGGGGGCCGCCACGGGATCCGCCCGAGCCGCTACGGGATCCACCCCATTCGAGGTGGCCGGTGTACCGGTGGCGGGCGGGTCCGGGCGGATGCCGGCGAGCCAGTTCTCGGCGTCTTCGTGGTCGTTGTCGTTCGTGCGCCGGGGTAGGTTCGGAGACCAGCGCCGTCGGCGTGGCCCGCTCCCGGTCGTCATGTTGCACAGGGTAGCGGACGCCTCGCATCCAGCCGCAACCGTCAGCCATCCGGGCGGGCGGTCCAGCGGTACCGGTGTGGGGGTGGGGGAACGGCCCGGGGACAATACAGAACGTGAACGGAGAGCACTATTTCACGGCGGAACCGACCGGTCCGCGGCGGCCGCGGCGGGTCGAGTTCGACGTGGACGGCGAACGGTACGCGGTGACCGCCGGCGGCGGCGTTTTCTCGGCGGACCGGCTCGATCTCGGTACCTCGGTTCTGTTGCGCAAGGCTCCGCGGCCGGACGCCGATACCAGCGGGGTTTTGCTCGATCTTGGCTGCGGCTACGGCCCGGTCGCGGCGGTGCTGGCCACCGCGGCTCCCGCGGCCGCCGTGTACGCGGTCGACGTGAATGCCCGGGCGTTGGAACTGGCACGGGGCAACGCCGAGGCGCTCAACCTGAAGATCACGGTCTGCCGGCCGGACGAGGTGCCCGACGACGTTCGGTTCGACCAGATCTGGTCCAACCCGCCGATCCGGATCGGCAAGGCCGAGCTGCACGGGATGCTGGCGCACTGGCTGTCGCGGCTCACCCCGGACGGTGTCGCCTGGCTGGTCGTGGCCCGTCACCTCGGCGCCGACTCGTTGCAACGGTGGCTCGTCGAGAGGGGTTGGGCGGCCGAGCGGTACGCGAGCCAGAAGGGCTACCGGCTGCTCCGGGTCTGCCGGGGCGAACCGACCGGGCCGACCGACCCGACCGAGCAAACCGAGCAAACCGGGCCGATCCGGGATTGAGGGCTTCCGTCGATACAGTGTGTTCTGGTATCGCTACACCATGACACCTCCGGTAGTCCTGACCATCGGTGGCTCGGACTCGATCGGTGGCTCCGGCGTCCAGGGCGACCTGCGTACGCTGGCGGCGCTCAAGGTGTACGGCACCTGCGTGGTGACCGCCGTGTTCGCCCGCGACACCCGGCGTACCCACGATGTGTACCCGATCCCGGGCACCGTGGTGGCTGCCCAGCTCAGGGCGGTACTCGACGACGTCGCCGTCGGGGCGGTCAAGACCGGTACCTTCGCGTCGGCGGAGAGCTGCGCGGCTGTCACGGCGCGGGCGCGCGACGGCGATCTGCCCAACCTCGTCATCGATCCGGCGCTCAACCCCCTGAGCGGCTCGCGCAAGGGCGTCATCAGCGCGTTGGAGCGACTGCTGCCACACGCGTTGGTCGCCACCCCCAATCGGGAGGAGGCGTCGGCGCTGCTCGGCTGGTCGGTGGCGACCGTGGCCGACATGGCCGGCGCGGCCAGTCAGCTCGCCGCGGGTGGGCCCCGGTACGTCGTCGTCACGGGCGGGGATTTCGTCACCGGCGACGAGGCGACGGACGCCTTCTGGGTCGACGGTTCGGTACGGATGCTGCACGCGCCCCGGTCGACCGGGCGCAACACGTACGGCTGTGGCGCGGCGTTCGCCAGCGCCATCGCCGGGCGGCTGGCCCGCGGTGACAGCGCGCTCGACGCCGTCACGCGGGCCAAGAGCTTCGTCAGCCGGGCGATCTCGGACGCGTCCGGCTGGGAGATCGGCTCGGGTCGCGGGCCGATCGACCATTTCGGCTGGTCGTCGATGTCGCTGTGGTAGGTGCCGGTCAGTCGACGCGCAACCGGTAGCCGCGTTTCGCGACGGTTTGGACGTAGCCGGTGCCGCCCAGCGCCACCCGGAGACGTGCCACCGCCATTTCGACGGCGTGCTCGTCGGCGCCCCGGGGCAGGGAGCGCAGCAGGCAGGCACGGGACAGGACCCGGCCCGGGTTGTCGGCAAGGGCCCGCAGTACCGACATCGGTGCCGGCGCGAGCGGTCGCAGCGTGCCGTCCACGATCGCGGCGTGCCCGCGCAGCGTGACCGCGGTACCGGCGATGCGCAGGGTGCGGGCCCGCCGGGGCAGCTCCTCCACCAGGGCCCGGACCAGGGCGCCGAGCCGGGCCCTGGACGGTTCGATCACCGGTACCCCGTGGCGGCGCAGCGGAGCGGCGGTCATCGGCCCGACGCAGGCCGCGATCACACCGGTACGCAGGGCGTGCAGGACGGGCCCGGCGTCCGGGCCGGCCGCGCGCAGCAGCGACCCGACGGCCGGGGCCGAACCGAAGGTGACCGCATCGACGAGGCGGCCGGCGATCAGGTCGACGAGCCGGCGTAGCGGGGCCGGGTCGAGCGGGGGTGCCCACCGGTACACCGGTACCTCGATGACGTCGGCGCCGGCATCGCGTAGGGCCGCGCTGAACTCCGGTTGCGGCTCGCCGTGCAGCTGCAGCGCGATGCGTTTGCCCGCGACACCGATGTCGAGCACGTGGTCGAGCACCTCGTCGTCGCTTTCGGACCCGGGCGACCAGGAGTCCGCCAGGCCGGCGGCCCGGACCGCCGCACCCACCCGGGGTCCCCGGGTGACAAGGTAGCCGGCGCCGAGTCGGTACCGCAGCGGCTCTGCCAGCCCCCACCCCTCGGCCGCTTCCAGCCACCCGCGCAGGCCGACTCCGGTAGTCACGATGATCATGTCGAGCGGCCGGGCGACCGACGCCCGCGTCGCCAGCCGCAGTTCGGTATCGTCGGCGAGCGGGACCACGCGCAGCGCCGGCGCGAGGACCACCCGGGCGCCCCACCGGTGCAGCAGCTCGGCCAGATCCTCGCGTCGCCGGTCGGCCGTCACGGCCACGGTGTAGCCGGTCAGTGGTTCGACGTCGGGTGTTGTCACGGCGACGGCCCGGCCGGCGGCCCGGCGTCGGTTGCCCCGGTGCCGTCCATCCGCACAGGGTGCCGAGAGGCCATTTCGGAGCTGCGTCCCGATTGTTTCCGGCCTGGTAAGAACGACGCATACAGCCCGCCCGCTGGATCGTCGTTGCCGGCGCGGAGCCCGCGCGAACCCGGCGCGGAGTCTGCGCGAACCCGGCGCGGAGTCTGCGCGAACCGGCGCGGCCGGCCCCGGTTCCCGATCGCCGTGGCCGGGTATAACGTCGGTACCTGTACCCGGGGAGGATATTGATGCGTATCACCAAGCTCGCGGTCGTCGTGGCTGGGCTCGCCCTTGGGCTGACGGCCTGTTCGAGCCCGTCGCCACCGGGTGCGCCGCAGCCGGGCGCGTCGGGTGGGGCGAGCGGACCCGCGGCATCCACCGGGCCCGGACCGGCCGGTTCACCGACCGCCCGGGTGGCCAACCCGTGTGTCGTCGGTCGGTGGAAGAGCACCGGGGCCACCTTCGTGTTCGGTACGGGTGCGGCTGGTGGGTCGGCGGGCGGCGGTGGGGGGCTGTCGTTGACGATCGCCCGTGATGGCGCCGTCACCATCGACTTCGCGTCGATGACTCCGGTCGCCTTCAGCGCGGTGGTCAACGGTGCCGAGGTCAGAGGAAGCTTCACGTACGGCGGTACGGCCGCGGGCGTGGTCGGAGTCGACGGCAGCGGCGCCACCGGCACCTGGCAGCCGGTCGGTGCCACGGACTGGCACACCATGACGGTCACCGTCGACCTGGTCAGCCCGGTCCGGAGTCGGCTCGTCGATCACCTCAAGATCGCGGATTTCGCCACCGCGGACGGCGGCGCCACCGGTGGCAGCGTGGACCTCCAGCCGATCATGCGGGATGCGAGCTACGAGTGCGACGCCACCACGTTGACGCTCCGCCCGCCAGCCGGAACCGCGGCCGGCGGAACCTGGTCGTTCACCCGCGGCTGAGTCGGCCACCTAGCGCCGACCGGCCGGCGACCGGGCCGCCGAGCGCCCGCTGAGCCCCGCCGCCGGGCCGGTGGACCGGGGGTGCCCCGCTTTGACCGCCGACCGTCACGGCGGGTATCGTGAGCGGCTGTTGTGCGAAGGCTGGGGCGTACCCCCTTCGGGTACGCTTGTCCGGTGTGCGCCCGGCCTCGACGCGGCGCCGCCGGCTGTTGCCGGCCCGACACCCGATGCCGAGTTCGACGTGCGAGGCTGTGCGTTGCGACCGACGACCCGGCGACCGACGAGACGAAGGTAGACCTGTGCGTACGTACAGCCCGAAGCCGGGTGAGATCGAGCGTCAGTGGCACGTCATCGACGCTTCTGACGTCGTACTGGGCCGCCTGGCGAGCCACGTCGCGACGCTGCTGCGCGGCAAGCACAAGCCCACGTTCGCGCCGCACGTGGACACCGGTGACTTCGTGATCGTCATCAACGCCGGCAAGGTCGCGCTGACCGGCAACAAGCGGCAGACCAAGATGGCGTACCGGCACTCCGGCTACCCGGGCGGCCTGCGGAAGGTCAGCTACGGGGAGCTGCTCGACAAGCGCCCCGAGCGGGCGATCGAACTTGCGGTCAAGGGCATGCTGCCGCACAACCGGCTCGCCAACCGTCTGATAACGAAGCTCAAGGTGTACGCGGGGCCAGATCATCCGCACGCCGCCCAGAAGCCGGTGCCGTTCGAGATCAAGCAGATCGCGCAGTGAGCGCGGACGAAGGAAATATCGTGACCGAAGCCACCACTCCGACTCCGGCTGACCTCGCGCCGACCGCCGCCCCACCGGCGGCTGCCGCGCCGACCGATTCCGCGCCCGCAGCCACGCCGGCCGTACCCGCGCCTGCAGCGCCGGGTCCGGCCGCACCAGCCGTGCCCGCCCGCCCCGCATCCGCGGTGCCCGGTCCAGCCGCGTCCGCTGCCGGTGCGTCGGCCGCATCCGCTGCCGCGCCGACTGCACCCGCGTCGGCCGCACCCGCGGCTGCCGCCACCGCGTCGGCCGCACCCGCGGCTGGCGCCGGCGCGCCGGCCGCCACCGAGGCGCCCGCCGTACCCGCGGCCGGTGCCGCGACGGCCACCGTGACCCGGCCGCGCCGCACCGAGCGTCCGATCCAGACGGTAGGCCGCCGCAAGGAGGCCATCGTCCGGGTGCGCCTGCTGCCGGGCACCGGAAAGTTCACCCTCAACGGCCGCGAGCTGGAGAACTACTTCCCGAGCAAGGTGCAGCAGCAGCTGGTCCGGGAGCCACTGGTGATGACCGACAAGGCCGAGATCTTCGACGTCCACGCCAACCTCCACGGCGGCGGGACCACCGGCCAGGCCGGTGCGCTGCGCCTGGCGATCGCCAGGGCCCTGATCGAGTACGAGCCCGACGACCGGCCCGCGCTCAAGAAGGCTGGTTTCCTGACCCGGGACGCCCGGGCAACCGAGCGGAAGAAGTACGGTCTGAAGAAGGCCCGTAAGGCGCCTCAGTACTCGAAGCGCTGACCCGCCTGCCCGTCGACTCTCGCACAACGGCCGGGCGCATCCCTCCGGGAGCGCCCGGCCGTTGTGCTCTTTGCGGAGGTGTTCAATGGGTCGCCTGTTCGGTACGGACGGTGTTCGAGGTCTCGCCAACGCGGACCTGAGCCCGCAGCTGGCGATGTCGATCGCGGAGGCCGCGGCCCACGTGCTCGCCGAGAGCGACAAGACACACCCGCCACGCGCGGTCGTCGGGCGTGACCCCCGGGCCAGCGGCGAAATGCTGGAGGCGGCCGTGGTGGCCGGCCTGGCCAGTGCGGGGGCCGACGTGCTGCGCGTCGACGTGCTGCCCACCCCGGGTGTGGCGTACCTGGTCGGGGCGACCCGGGCCGATCTCGGCGTGATGGTGTCGGCCTCGCACAACCCGATGCCCGACAACGGGATCAAGCTGTTCGCGGCCGGCGGGCACAAGCTGCCCGACGAGGTCGAGGACGAGATCGAGGCGCTGATCGCCGCCGGCGGCGGCTCGTGGAAACGCCCGACCGGTCGGTCCATCGGCCGCGTGCACGACCTGATCGACGGGCCCGAGGCGTACATCAACCACCTGGTCTCGGTGACCCAGCAGCGGCTGGAGGGGCTGCGCGTCGTGGTCGACTGCGCCAACGGCGCCGCCTCGGTGATCGCGCCAGAGGCGTACGAGCAGGCCGGCGCCGAGGTGATCGCGATCTCGGCCGAGCCGGACGGGCTCAATATCAACCACAACTGCGGCTCGTCGTACCTGGAGTCGGTCCGCGCCGCCGTCATCGAGCACGGTGCCCACCTGGGCATCGCCCATGACGGCGACGCCGACCGGTGCCTCGCGGTGACGGCCGAGGGCGACGAGGTCGACGGCGACCAGATCATGGGCATTCTCGCGCTGGCCATGCGAGATGCCGGTGTCCTGACCGAGAACACCCTGGTCGCGACGGTGATGAGCAACCTGGGCCTGAAACTCGCGATGGCCGACGCCGGTGTCCGGCTGGTCGAGACGAAGGTCGGCGACCGGTACCTG
Organism: Micromonosporaceae bacterium; assembly: GCA_032160285.1. Classification (GTDB taxonomy): domain Bacteria; phylum Actinomycetota; class Actinomycetes; order Mycobacteriales; family Micromonosporaceae; genus Planosporangium. The sequence goes on from JAVHWE010000306.1 coordinate 7,158, forward strand.
CTCGAGGAGCTGCGCAACCGCGGCTACGCGCTCGGCGGCGAGCAGAGCGGCCACATCGTGGTACCCGAGTACGCCACGACCGGCGACGGCATCCTCACCGCGCTGATGGTGATGGCCCGGATGGCCGAAACCGGTAAGCCGCTGTCCCAGCTCGCCTCGGTGGTCCGTCGGCTGCCGCAGGTGCTGATCAACGTCCACGTCGGCGACCGCTCGTCGGCCGCGTCGGCCGCGCCCGTGCTGGACGTGGCGAAGGCGGTGGAGGCCGAGCTGGGTGGCACCGGCCGGGTTCTGCTGCGCCCGTCCGGTACCGAGCAGTTGGTCCGGGTCATGGTTGAGGCCGCCGCCCAGGAGGTCGCGCAGGAGGCGGCCGAGCGGATCGCCGTCGCGGTACGCGAGGCCAGCCCGATCCGGGGGTAACCGGCCTCATCCGGGGCCGGCGATCCAACTCGGTCACCCGCTACGGAATGTACCGGCGCGGATGGCCATGTTCTGTCAGCTAATCGAGCAAACATAATGTTTGAGAGTGCCGACTTTGCGCATCGCTGGTGCGCGAACTGCTGCTAGCGTCAATGACCATGTGTGGCATCGTGGGTTACGCCGGCACGCGCCCGGCACTCGGCATCGTGCTCGACGGCCTGCGCCGGCTCGAGTACCGCGGCTACGACTCGGCCGGGGTGGCGATCGTCAACGGCGGCCTCCTGACCGAGAAGCACGCCGGTAAGCTCGCGAACCTCGAACGGGCGCTCGCCCAGGATGCCGCGCTCGGCCTCGGCAAGGGCACCACCGGGATCGGGCACACCCGGTGGGCGACCCACGGCGGCCCCACCGACCGCAACGCGCACCCGCACCGCTCGTTCGACGGGCGGGTGGCCCTGATCCACAACGGCATCATCGAGAACTTCACCACACTGCGTACCGATCTCGAAGCCCGCGGAATCGAATTCGCCAGCGACACCGATACCGAGTGCGCCGCCCACCTGCTCGCGATCGAACTCGCCGACCTGCCGGCGGCCCAGTCGCCGGGAGCGCGGCTGGCCGACGCGATGCGCCGGGTCTGCCGGCGGCTCGACGGGGCATTCACGCTGCTCGCCGTCGACGTCCGGGCCCCCGGCGTGGTGGTCGGTGCCCGCCGGAACTCGCCCCTGGTCGTCGGCCGGGGCGACGGCGAGAACTACCTGGCCAGCGACGTGTCCGCGTTCATCGAGCACACCCGCGACGCGGTCGAGCTCGGTCAGGACCAGATCGTACTGATCTCCGGCGACGGTATCGAGATCACCGACTTCGAGGGCAACCCCGCCGAGGGGCGCGACTACCACATCGACTGGGACTCGGCCGCCGCCGAGAAAGGCGGCTACGACTACTTCATGCTCAAGGAGATCGCCGAGCAGCCGCAGGCGATCGCCGACACGCTGCGCGGCCGGCTCACCGAGGCCGGCGATATCGCGCTCGACGAGGTACGCCTCACCGACCAGGATCTCCGCGACATCGACAAGGTGTTCATCGTGGCGTGCGGTACCGCGTACCACGCCGGCATGGTCGCCAAGTACGCGATCGAGCACTGGACCCGCATCCCCTGCGAGGTGGAGCTGGCCAGCGAGTTCCGGTACCGCGATCCGGTACTCGACCGGTCCACGCTGGTGGTCGCGATCTCCCAGTCCGGCGAGACGATGGACACCCTGATGGCGCTGCGCCACGCCAAGCAGCAGAAGGCCCGGGTATTGGCGATCTGCAACACCAACGGGTCGACCATCCCCCGGGAGTCCGACGCGGTGCTGTACACGCACTGCGGACCGGAGATCGCGGTCGCGTCCACCAAGGCGTTCCTCACCCAGCTCGCCGCCTGTTACCTGGTCGGGCTGCACCTGGCGCACGTCCGTGGGGTGATGTACGCCGACGAGGTCACCGCCGTGGTGGACCAGCTCCGCGAGACGCCGTCCAAGGTCGAGCGGGTACTGGAGCAGATGGAGCCGGTCCGCAAGCTGGCCCGCGACCTGTCCGGGGCCCGGTCGGTGCTGTTCATCGGCCGCCACGTCGGCTTCCCGGTGGCCCTGGAGGGCGCGCTGAAGCTCAAGGAGCTGGCCTACATGCACGCCGAGGGGTTTGCCGCCGGTGAGCTCAAGCACGGCCCGATCGCGCTGATCGAGGACGGTACGCCGGTGATCTGCGTGGTGCCGTCGGCCCGCGGTCGGGGCGTGATCCGCGACAAGGTCATCTCCAACATCCAGGAGGTACGCGCGCGCGGCGCCCGGACGGTCGTGATCGCCGAGGAGGGTGACGAGGCCGTCGCCCGGTACGCCGATCACCTGATCGTGGTGCCGTCGACGCCGACGCTGCTCGCGCCGCTGGTCACCACCGTGCCGCTGCAGGTACTGGCGTGCGAGATCGCCGCGGCCCGCGGCCACGACGTCGACCAGCCCCGCAACCTCGCCAAGTCGGTCACGGTCGAGTAGCCCGGCCGGCTGGCGCGAATGGGGTGGGGCGGTGCGGGTGAGGCGGGCGTGACAGGGTGTACGGGTGATCGTTGCGGTGGGCATCGACGTCGTACTCGTGGAGCGCTTCGCCAAGGCGTTGGCCCGTACCCGGATGCTCGGTGAGCGACTGTTCACCGAGTCCGAACTGTTGACGCCGTCGGGCAATCCCCGCTCCCCGGAGTCGCTGGCCGCCCGGTTCGCGGCCAAGGAGGCGGTCGCGAAGGCGCTCGGCGCCCCGGCCGGCCTGCACTGGCACGACTGCGAGGTCGTCACCGACCCGGATGGGCGCCCCTGGCTGACCGTCTCCGGCACGGTGGCGGCCGAGGCACAGGAGCGCGGCGTGACCCGCTGGCACCTGTCGCTGTCGCACGACGGCGGTATCGCGTCTGCCATGGTCATCGCGGAGCGCCTCGCCGATCCGACCGCCGACGAGGAGCAGTGACGGCGTGGCGGGCACTGACGGCGTGGCGGGCACTGACGGCGTGGTGAGCGGTGACGGCGTGGCGGGCGGTGACGTCACGGTGAGCGGTGACGGCGGCACGGTGAGGGTGGCGGGGCGATGAGGGCGGCGTGGCGGGTCGCGGCGGTCCGGGCGGCGGAGGACTCGCTGATGGCGACGCTGCCGGCGGGCACGTTGATGGCCCGTGCGGCCAGCGGCCTCGCCCGCCGCTGCGCGGCGCTGCTCGACAACAGACCCACCCCCGGGTACGGCCGGAGCGTGCTCCTGCTGGTCGGCGCGGGCAACAACGGCGGCGACGCGCTGTACGCCGGTGCGCTGCTGGCCCGGCGCGGGATCGGCGTCGCGGCCGTCCTGCTGGCGCCCGACCGTACCCACGCCGGCGGGCTCGCCGGGCTGCGCGCTGCCGGTGGACACGTCGTCGGTACCCCGCCGGAGCGGGTCGATCTCGTGGTCGACGGGATCCTCGGCATCGGGGGTCGGGGCGGCCTGCGGCCGGACGCCGCCCGGCTGGTGTCCCGGGCCATCACGGGCGGTGCCGACGGCCGCGCGGCGGGTCCAGCGGAGGGTGCGCGTGGCTCGGCGGGCGGCGGGCGGCCGGTCGTGGTCGCGGTGGACCTGCCGTCGGGCGTCGACGCGGATACCGGTGCGGTGGTCGGCGACGCGGTACGGGCGGATGTCACCGTCACGTTCGGCGCGCTCAAGCCGGGGCTGCTGGTCGGCCCCGGTGCGACCCGTGCCGGGCTGGTTGAGCTGGTCGACATCGGGCTCGGGCCGTGGCTGCGCGGTGAGCCCGCCCTGTGGGTACCCGATCATGACGATCTCGCGGCCTGGTGGCCGCGGCCGAGCGCGGACGACGACAAGTACACGCGGGGTGTGGTCGGGGTGGCGACCGGGTCGGCCGCCTACCCGGGTGCGGCGATGATGTCCACGGCCGGGGCGCTGGCCGGACCGACCGGGATGGTGCGCTACGCGGGGACCGCGACCGAGGCGGTGCGGCACCGGTACCCGTCGGTGGTCGCCACGGAGCGGGTCGCCGATGCCGGCCGGGTGCAGGCGTGGGTGTGCGGATGCGGCCTGGGTACCGACGAGCGGGCGGCCGCCGAGGTTCGGGCGGTGCTCGCCGCCGACGTGCCGGTGTGCCTGGACGCGGACGCGTTGACCCTGGTCGCCGGCCCCGTGTTGAGCCGTGAGCTGCGCGGGCGGGCACAGCCGACGGTACTGACGCCGCACGACCGGGAGTTCGCCCGGCTGGCCGGCGGCGAACCGGGCGACGACCGGGTCGGCGCGGCCGTCCGGCTCGCCGCCGAGTTGGGCGCCGTCGTGCTGCTCAAGGGGGACAGGACGGTGATCGCCGCGCCGGACGGGTCGGCCTACGTCAACCCGACCGGCACCCCGGTGCTGGCCACGGCCGGTACCGGTGATGTCCTCGCCGGGCTGCTCGGATCGCTGCTCGGGGCCGGCCTGCCGGCGGTGCGGGCGGCGGTGGCGGCCGCGTACGTGCACGGGCTGGCCGGCCGGTACGCCGCCGGGTCCGGCCCGGTCACCGCGGTCGACGTCGCCGACGCGCTGCGGCCCGCCCTGGCCGACCTGTGGCGGGTCCGGTAGCGCCGACGTGTGGCGGGTCCGGTAGCGGCCTCGATCTGTGGCGGGTCCGGTACCAGGCGGGGCCGCCTGGCCTCCGGTAGCTGCGGAAACATGTGCGGTACCGGGTCGCTACGCTGGTGACCATGTGGCAGGCCGAGATCAGCGTCGATCTTGACGCGAT
>JAVHWE010000330.1:0-12111 GCA_032160285.1 Micromonosporaceae bacterium
TGTTCTCCCGCGACTACGCCGATGTGTTCTCCGGCGACGAGCGGTGGCGGTCGCTGCCCACCCCGACCGGCGACACCTTCGCCTGGGACACCGACTCGACCTACGTGCGCAAGCCCCCCTACTTCGACGACATGGCGGCGTCGCCGACTCCGGTGACGGACATCGCCGGCGCCCGGGTACTGGCGAAGCTCGGCGACTCGGTGACCACCGACCACATCTCGCCCGCCGGATCGATCAAGGCCGACTCCCCCGCCGGAAAGTACCTGAGCGAGCACGGTGTCGACCGGCGCGACTTCAACTCCTACGGCTCCCGGCGCGGCAACCACGAGGTCATGATCCGCGGTACCTTCGCCAACATCCGGCTGCGCAACCAGCTGGTACCGGGGGTCGAGGGTGGCTTCACGGTCGACCACCGAACCGGGGAGCCGACCACCATCTACGACGCCGCACAGGCGTACCGGGAAGCCGGCGTGCCCCTGGTGATCCTGGCCGGCAAGGAGTACGGCTCCGGTTCGTCGCGGGACTGGGCGGCCAAGGGCACCATGCTGCTGGGCGTACGGGCGGTCATCGCCGAAAGCTACGAGCGGATCCACCGGTCCAACCTGATCGGCATGGGTGTGCTGCCACTGCAGTTCCCCGCCGGCCAGACCGCCGAGTCCCTGGGGATCACCGGTACCGAAACGTTCGCGGTCACCGGCGTGACAGCCCTCAACGACGGCACCACCCCACCGACGGTACGGGTGAGCGCCGACGCGGTGGAGTTCGACGCGGTGGTCCGCATCGACACCCCGGGCGAGGCCGACTACTACCGCCACGGCGGCATCCTCCAGTACGTGCTGCGCCGCATGCTCGCGAGCTGACCGGGGGTCGCTACCGGTGTGCGAGGCTTGAGCTCATGAACGAGAACTCGATCCTCGGCCACATTCACGAGCTGGTCGACGAGGAGCACAAGCTCCGCACGCAGGTGTCGTCGGGCGACATCTCCTCCGACGAGGAGCGCGCCCGCCTCCGCCAGCTCGAGGAGGCGCTGGACCAGTGCTGGGACCTGCTCCGCCAGCGCCGAGCCGCCCCCACCCGCGGCGAGAACCCCGATTCGGTTCAGCCCCGCCCCGTCAGCGAGGTCGAAAACTACCTCCAGTAACTCGCCGCGACGGTGCCCGCTCCCTCCGATCGGCAGCCTCCTCCGCAATCTCGGACAGGTGTGCCACCCCCGGGTGACGCACCTGTCCGAGATTGGATCACCGCACCCGGGCGTCGGCGAGGATGGTGCGGGTCAGGGCGTCGGTGTCGACTTCGAGGCCGCGGGCGGTGAACCAGTTGCCTACGTTGCGGACGTCCCGGATCAGGAAATCGGCGCCGCGGGGGTTGGCGACGACGTCGACCACCTGGGGTAGGTCGATCAGGATCAGTCGACCGCGATGGACCAGGAGGTTGTACGCCGACAGGTCCCCGTGCGCGAACCCGGCGCGGGCCAGGATGACGACCGCGTCGAGGAGTTGCCGCCACAGGTCGGCCAGCTCGGCGCCGACCGGGCGCAGCTGCGCCAGCCGGGGCGCCGCCTCCCCGTCGGGCTCGCCGATGAACTCCATCATCAGTTCGGTACCGAGCAGCTGAACCGGGTACGGCACGGCCGCCCCCAGGTCCCACAGTCGCGACAGCGCGGCGAACTCCGCCGACGCCCACTGGCCCGCCAGTACCTCCCGGCCGAACGCGGTCCGGTTGGCCATCGCCCTGGTCTCCCGGGACCGGCGGAGCCGGCGCCCCTCCAGGTACCCGGCGTCGCGGTGGAACATCTTGTGCTCGCCCGACCGGTACCGTTTGGCCGCCAGCAGGCAGGACGGCCCGCCGTCGGGTACGGCCCGGCGGACCAGGTGGACCTCGGCCTCTTTGCCGGTCTTGACGATGCCGAGTTCGTCGTCGATGGCGGCCAGTTCGGTGACCACCCAGTCGGGCCGGGGGGTCGGGCCGTGCACGACGCCCGGTTCGTCCCAGGTCGAGTACGGCACCTGGTCGAGCGCGTCCTCGTCGGGCAGCGTGCTCCGCTGCCGGCGCTTCAGAACATAGGGTTCGTCATCGTCGAACCGCCGACGGCGGGTACGTCCGCCGTCGAGATCGTTTTCACGCAACGCAGTGTCTCCTCAGACGTGGGGAAGGTAGGCAGGACAAAGCCCGCGACAACGTCCATGACGGCGTCCTCCCTCCACTGCGTCCGCGCGCGATCCGCCCGGTACCGCCAGAGTGTCGCCACCCCGCCGGTACGGCGCAACCGAATAAGGTCGGTGCGGGCGAATGATCGGATGCGCTGCGAACGTGTCCACCACTCTTACCCGGCCGGCATGGCGGCGACCGCCGCTACCGGGCCGCCGTCGCGCCCACGACCGGCGCTTTACAGGGTGGCCATCACGGTGGCGACCGCCGCGATCACGGTGTCGGCCGTCGTGGTCGGCTCGAAGCGCGGCTCGATCCAGGCCCGCCCGCGGTGCAGCCAGACACTGGGCGCGCCGATCGCGTCCGCCCCGGCGATGTCGCTCTCGGGCGCGTCACCGATCACCCACGCGCCGGTCAACCGCATCCGGGCCCGTTCGGCGGCGATACCGAAGATGCGCGGGTTGGGCTTGCGGACCCCGGCCTCCTCGGAGATGACCCAGTCGGCCAGGTACCGGTCGAGCCCCGTCCGCCGAAGCTTCTCCTCCTGGAGCCGGGTCTCCCCGTTGGTGACTGCCACGGGCACCCACCCGGCGTCCTCGGCGATCCCCAGCGCGCAGGCGACCAACGGATCGAGGCGCATCCGCTCCAGCAGCCCCTCCCGTACCATCTCGACCAGATCGATCGCCGGGATCCGCAGCCGGTACCGCTCGGAGATCGCGTCGGCCAGGTCCCATGCCGGCGTCATCCCGTCGGCATCGGCCGAGAGCAGCCAGTCCAGGTCATACTCCGGGGCGCCGATCTGGTCGAGAAATTCGCGGCCCCATGCCCGAAAGGCCCCATCACGATCTATCAGCGTGTTGTCGAGGCTGAGGAGTAACAGGGGCACGCCGGGACCCTACGTGACAATGTCGGCTCCCCGACAGTCCCCCTCCATGCTGACCTGCCCAACTACCAGGTGACGGCTGGGGCCGCCGCAATCGCCGGGCCCATGCGCCCGGATGACGCGGTGACCGGACGATGTCCGGATTCCATGATCGCGCCGTCGTTGCACGACGTGTACCGGGGCTGTCACGATCGACTCGTGCCCAGGGTCAGCCAGGACCATCTCGACGCCCGCAGACGCGAGATCCTGTCCGGTGCGCGCACCTGCTTCGCCCGGCACGGGTACGAGGGCGCGACGGTCCGGCGCCTGGAGGATCAGATCGGCCTGTCCCGCGGCGCGATCTTCCACCACTTCCGGGACAAGGAATCGCTTTTCCTGGCAGTCGCCGAGGACGACGCCGCCACCATGGTCGCGACGGTCGCCGAATGTGGCCTGGTCCAGGTCATGCGGGACATGCTCGGCCGCGCGGGCGCGACCCACCCCGGCGACGATGGTGCCGGCGACGAGCCCGAGGTGGCCGGCTGGCTGGGTACCCAGCTGGAGGTGTCGCGCCGGCTGCGGACCGACCCGGAGTTCGCCAAGCGGTGGGCCGCCCGGTCGGAGGCGATCGCCGAGGCGACCCGGGGACGGCTGACCCGGCAGCGGGAGGCCGGCGTGCTCCGTGCCGACATACCCGTCGACGTGCTCGCCCGGTTCCTGGAGCTGGCCTACGACGGCCTGGTGCTGCACCTGGCGACCGGCAGGCCAGCCGACGATCTGGAGGCCGTCCTCGACCTGGTCGAGGAGACCGTACGCCGTCGCCGCTGACCGCTTCGATCTGATCGAGCAGACGATTACCCGGCGGTGTCGACGAGGCCGGGCAGCCCCACCACCGCCGGCCGCAGCGGCTCGACCCCGGCACCGTCGATGCCGGTGTCATGGTCAACGTCGGCGGGGTCGGCGAACTGGGTGCGATAGAGCTCCGAGTACAGACCGCGGACGGCTACCAGCTCCTGGTGGGTACCGCGCTCGACCACCCGCCCCTTGTCCAGCACGAGGATCTGGTCCGCGTCCCGGACGGTGGACAGCCGGTGCGCGATGACCAGCGCCGTCCGCCCGGCGAGCGCGGCGGTCAGGGCTCGCTGCACGGCCGCCTCGGACTCCGAGTCCAGATGCGCGGTGGCCTCGTCGAGGATGACGATCGAGGGCTCCTTCAGCAGCAGCCTGGCGATCGCGATCCGCTGCTTCTCGCCGCCGGAGAAGCGGTACCCGCGCTCACCCACCACGGTGGCCAGGCCGTCCGGCGTCTCCCGGATGAGATCGCCGACCTGAGCCCGGTCGAGCGCGGTCCACAGCTCCTCGTCGGTGGCCCCGGGTCGGGCGTACCGCAGGTTCTCGGCGATCGTCTCGTGGAACAGGTGCGCGTCCTGGGTCACCACGCCGATGGCATCGCGTAGCGAATCCAGCGTCGCCTCGCGCACGTCGACGCCGCCGACCTGCACGCTTCCAGTGGTCACGTCGTACACCCGGGGCAGCAGCATGGCCGTGGTCGATTTGCCGGCGCCGGACGGGCCGACCAGCGCCACCAGCTGACCGGGCTCGACGGTGAACGACACCCCGCGCAGCACCGGCTCGCTCACGCCCCGGTCGAGCGTGGCGACGTCCTCCAGCGAGGCGAGCGACACCTCGGCCGCGCTGGGGTACCGGAAGGTGACGTCGCGGAACTCGACCCGGCCGGTGCCCCGAGGTATTTCGCGCGCGTCGGGTGCGACCGCGATGCCGGGCTCCAGGTCGAGCACCTCGAATACCCGCTCGAATGACACCAGCGCGCTCATCACGTCGACCCGCACGTTGGACAGGGCGGTCAGCGGCCCGTACAACCGGCTGAGCAGCAGCGCCAGGGTAACCACGGTGCCGGCCTGGATCGTGCCGCGTACCGCGTACCACCCGCCGAGGCCGTAGGTGAGCGCCTGCGCGAGCGACGCGACCAGGAGCATCGCGACGAAGAAGGTGCGGCTGTACATCGCGGACTCGATCCCGATGTCGCGGACCCGCTCGGCGCGCTGACGGAACCGCTGGGCCTCGACCTCGGGCCGGCCGAACAGTTTGACCAGCAGCGCACCGGCGACGCCGAACCGCTCGGTCATGGTGGCGTTCATCTTCGCGTCGAGCTGGTAGGACTCGCGGGTGATGTCGGCCAGCCGCCGGCCGATCCGGCGCGCCGGCACGATGAACACCGGCAGTAGCACCAGCGACAACGCGGTGATCTGCCACGAGAGGGTGAACATGACCGCCGCGGTGAGCACGAGCTGGATGATGTTGCTGACGACGCCGGACAGCGTCGAGGTGAACGCCCGCTGGGCACCCATCACGTCGTTGTTGAGCCGGCTGACCAACGCCCCGGTCTGGGTCCGGGAGAAGAACTGCAACGGCATCCGCTGCACGTGGTCGTACACCCGGGTGCGCAGATCGAGGATGATGCCCTCACCGATGCGCGCCGAATACCACCGCTGGGCCAGCGACAGCAGCGCGTCGGCCACCGCGAGGGCGGCGATGAACAGCGCGGTCCGGATGACCGCGCGCCCCGCGTCGCTGCCGTGGCTGCCGATCTGGTTGACGATGCGACCGGCGAGCACCGGCGTGGCGACCCCGACGATGGCGTCGATGACGACGGCGAGCAGGAAGACGGTGATGTCTCGCCGGTACGGCCGGGCGAACGAGACGATCCGCCGCGCCGTCGCCCGCCCCACCTTGCGGCCGGACAGATCGCTTTCGCGCCGCATCGACCGCAGCATCTCCCAGCCGCCCATGCCACCCATCGGGCCTGTCACCCGCATACCTCCGCTTCGCCGCCCGTGCACCAAGTGTCGCGGACGGCTACGACAACTTTCGCTGTCAGCGGTTTCTTCCCCGTGGGAGATACGCCGATCGACCCAGGTAGCGATGGAGCGGTCAGCCGCTACTCACCGAGCCCGGCCAGCTCGTGCAGGCTGCGCACCTGTGCGGCCCGCTCGGCCGCCTCCTGCTCGGCGAAGCCACGCCCGGCCGCCCCCGCCAGCAGCGCCTTGATCTCGATCACCGCCGAGCGCGGGCCGGCCAGCACCGCCGCCGCCAGATCGGCGACCGCCACGTCCAGGTCGGCCGGGGCCACGACCACGTTGGCCAGGCCTATTCGCGCCGCCTCCGGGGCCGGCACCCGGCGACCGGTGACGCAGATCTCCAGCGCGCGGGCGTAGCCGACGAGTTCGACCAGTCGCTTGGTACCGGTCAGGTCGGGCACGAGCCCGAGCGTCACCTCGGCCATCGTGAACATGGCGTCGTCGGTGAGGACCCGGAAGTCACACGCGAGCGCGAGTTGGAAGCCGGCGCCGATGGCGTGACCCTGCACGGCGGCGATGGTTATCAGGTCGGGCCGGCGCAGCCAGGAAAACCCCTGCTGGAACCCGGCGATCCGGTCCTCGGCACGCTCGCTCGGCAGAGTGACCAGTTCGGCCAGTGAGTCACCGGTCATCGCCGACCGGTCCAACCCGGCGGAGAACGCCCGACCCTCGCCCCGGACCACCACGACGCGGACATCACCGGTCAGGCCGCGACCGAACTCGCGAAGCGACACCCACATCTCGGGGTTCTGCGCATTGAGCACATCGGGCCGGCAGAGAGTAACCGTGGCCACCGACCCCTCGCGCACCAGTCGTACCCCGGCAGCCACGGCCGTGTGGGTTTCGTTGGACGTGCTATGCCTTCTTCCGCCGACGCGCCCCGCCACGCTGGCGCAGCTGGACTCCGGACTCGGTCAGGACCCGATGCACAAAGCCATAGGAGCGGCCGGTCGACGATGCCAGCGCACGAATGCTTTCTCCGCCGGTGTAACGCTTGACGAGATCTTTGGCGAGCGTCTGGCGTTCGGCTCCGACGATCCGACGACCCTTCTCGGTACTGGTGGTGGTGGCGGTGGCTGCCATGTTGTTTCCTCACGTCCCAGACTGAGTGGTTGGTGCGGTCTCATCCATTAGACCGCCTCAGGCGATCATGCGCCAGATATCGACGCCACGCCAACCGACACGCACAGCACTGTCGGGTAACCGATAGCGTCATGGCCCGTGACGAGCAAAACGGGTATCGGTGCGGCCTCCGGCCGGCCCGCCTCCCCGCGACAACCACCCGATCGGGCGGTCCGGGAGTGGCGCGACGCGGCCGGCTGGACCGCGCTCGCTCTCGTCGGGCTGGCCCTGACCGCACTCGCGGTCCGCGGCGGCGCGCAGCTCGGCACGGCGAGCGCGCCGTTCCTCGGTCGGTACCGGTTGCAGCTCGGCCCGGCCACTCTGCTGGCGCCCGCGGTCGCCGCCGTGGTACTGGTCTTCACCGCCCGCGGCTGGCTCGAGCGGGTGCGCTGGTCGTCGGTGGTCGGCTGCTCGTACGCCGCGGCCCTGGCCTGGTCGCTGGCGCTGGCGCTGGCCGACGGGCGGGCCGGGCTGACCCGGGCGTTGAGTTCGCCGGACGAGTATCTGGCCGACCTGGCCGCCGTCGGCGACAATCCTGTCTCTTTTGTGCGCAATTTCACGGCACACGCGGGCCAGCTGTCGGTCGCCGGCCGCGGGCATCCGCCCGGACCGATCCTGCTGCTCTGGGCGCTGCACCGGATCGGCGTCCACGACAACCTGACGCTCGGGTCGCTCATCACCGCACTCGGCGCGCTCAGCGTCCCGCTGGTACTCACGGCGGTGAGCGGAACGACCGGCGAGACCGCGGGCCGCCGGTACCTGCCGGTCATCGTGCTGGCGCCGTACGCGGTGTGGACCGCGGTGAGCCTGGACGCCGTCGTCGGGCTGCTCGGCGCCGCCATGATCAGTCTGGGCGTACACGCCAGCGCGGCCGAGCGCACCGGCTGGCGAGCCGCCGCCTGGGCGACCGTGGCGGGCCTGTTCGCCGGAGTGGCGGCCCTGTTCTCGTACGCCGTACCGTGGCTCGGCCTGGCGGTTGTCGGGCTGTACTTCGCCCGGCGGCGGCCCTTCCTCAACCTCGCCACCGGAATCGGTGCCCTGATCCCGATCCTGGTCGCGGCCGACGTCCTCGGCTTCTCCTGGGTCCGGGGCCTCCAGGTGGCGCACACCGACTGGGCCAGCCGGGTCGAGCCGTACCGGTCGGCGCTGTGGTGGAGCGGGATCAGCCTGGTCGCGCTGCTGCTCGCGGCCGGCCCGCCGATCTTCGCCAGCATGCGCAAGATCCGTAACACGCCGGCCTGGCCGTTCCTGCTCGGCGCGGGCCTGGCGGTGCTGTTCTCGGTACTGGCGGGGCTGGCCCGGGGCGGCGTCGAGCACGCCTGGCTGCCGTTCTTCCCGTGGCTGACGGTGGCCGCCGTCGCCCCGGAGCGGCCGGCCGGCCCGCCGGTAGGAGCCCCGGTGCTGCTGGCCGCCCTCGGCGCCCTCGTCGCGATCGTGGTCGAAGCGGTCCTCGCCACCCCGTGGTGACCGAGCGGCCCCCGGTCAGGCCAGTTCGACGAGTTCGAGGAGGTCGTCGCTCCAGGCGTCCTCGACGCCGTCGGGCAGCAGGATCGCCCGGTCCGGCTTCAGCGCGGTCACCGCGCCGGGGTCGTGGGTCACCAGGACGATCGCCCCGGGGTACCGCGCGATCGCGTCCAGTACCTGTTCCCGGCTGATCGGATCCAGGTTGTTCGTCGGCTCGTCGAGCAGCAGCACGTTGGCCCCGGAGCAGACCAGCGTGGCCAGCGCCAGGCGGGTCTTCTCACCGCCGGAGAGCACCCCGGCCGGCTTGTCGACGTCGTCGCCGCTGAACAGGAACGCGCCCAGGATGCGCCGCAGGTCGCCGTCGGTCTGGTCGGCGGCGGCCGAGCGCATGTGCTCCAGGATCGTGCGGTCCACGTCGAGCGTCTCGTGCTCCTGCGCGTAGTACCCGACCCGGAGCCCGTGGCCGGGCAGCACCTCGCCGCTGTCCGGCGGCAGCAGGCCGCCGAGCATGCGCAGCAGGGTCGTCTTGCCGGCACCGTTGAGGCCGAGGATGGCGACCCGCGAACCCCGGTCCACCGCGACGTCGACATCGCGGAAGATCTCCAGCGAGCCGTAACTCTTCGACAGACCGTGCGCCGTCAGCGGAGTCTTGCCGCAGGAGACGGGGGTCGGAAAGCGGACCTTCGCTACCTTGTCACGGGCCCGTACCTCGTCCAGACCGCCGAGGAGCCGCTCGGCGCGGCGTGCCATGTTCTGGGCGGCCACCGTCTTGGTGGCCTTGGCCCGCATCTTGTCCGCCTGCGCCAGCAACGCGCCGGCCTTCTTCTCCGCGTTGGCCCGCTCCCGACGGCGGCGATGCTCGTCGGTGTCGCGCTGCTGCAGGTACGCCTTCCACCCCAGGCTGTACACGTCGACGGTGGCCCGGTTCGCGTCCAGGAACCACACGCGGTTGACCACGGCGTCGAGCATGCCGGCGTCGTGGCTGACCACCACCAGGCCACCCTTGTGGCCGCCGAGGAAGGCCCGTAGCCAGGTGATGGAGTCGGCGTCGAGGTGGTTGGTCGGCTCGTCGAGGAGCAGGATGCCGCCGCCGGTCGCGCTGGCGTCGCGGAACAGGATGCGGGCCAGTTCGATCCGCCGCCGCTGGCCGCCGGACAGCGTACCCAGGGTCTGTGCCAGGGCCCGGTCGGGCAGCCCGAGGTTCGCGCAGATGCGGGCCGCCTCGGCCTCGGCCGCGTACCCGCCGAGCCCGGCGAACTGGTCCTCCAACAGGCCGTACCGGCGCAGCAGCGCGTCCCGGTCGGGCGGCGAGCCGGCCAGGTCGACCTCGATCTTGCCCATCTCGGTGAGCAGGCTGTCCAGCCCCCGCGCCGACAGCACCCGGTCGCGGGCCGACTGGGTCAGGTCGCCGGTGCGCGGATCCTGCGGCAGGTACCCCACCGGCCCGCGCACGTCGACCGTGCCGGAGTAGGGCTGGCCCTCTCCCGCCAGTACCCTGAGCATGGTGGTTTTGCCCGCGCCGTTGCGACCGACCAGGCCGATCCGGTCGCCCGATTGGATGCGTAGCGTCGTGTCACCCAGCAGGATCCGGGAACCGGCACGCAGTTGAAGGGCGGAGGCGGTGATCATTTCGGGAAGCTCGCTCTCTGGCATTCACGATCGGGACTGACGACGGGGACCCGCGACCGCCGGCCACCTCGGTGGTCGGCGTGCTGGTGGGGTCAGTCTCTGCGGGCGAGCACCCGGCCATTGTAGCGTGGCGCCCCGCGCCGCCCGCGAGACGATTATCGACCAAGATCAGAGGGTATGGGTCCGGGGACACCTCCGGGCGACAACGGCGATCGAGGTCGGGATGGAACTCAACGAGAACGCGGACCTGGACACCAGCCAGATCGACGACCAGCGGGGCGTCAGCGGCGGTGGTGGGGGCGGCGGCGGCCTGGGCGGCCTGCCCATCCCGATCCCGGTCGGCGGCGGCCGGCTCGGATTGATCGTCACCGTGGTCGTGGTGCTCGGCACCCTGTTGCTCGGTGGGACCGTCGGCCGCAACGTCCTCGGCGGCGGCGGTGGCGGTCAACAGGGCGACAACACCCAACTCGCCCAGGCCTGCGGCAGCGCCAACCCGGACCGCCTGCAGCGCACCGACTGTCGCAACGTGCTGTACGTGAACTCGATCCAGAAGTTCTGGCAGACCGAGCTGCCGCAGGTCTCGCAGGTCGCGTACCAGCCGGCGCGGACCGTGTTCTTCTCCCAGGCGGTCAACACCGGCTGCGGGCAGGCCGACTCGGGTGTCGGGCCGTTCTACTGCCCGCCCGACGACCGGGTGTACATCGACCTGACCTTCTACAACGAGCTGGCAACCCGGTTCGGGGCCAAGGGCGAGTTCGCCCAGCCGTACGTGCTGGCCCACGAGTACGGCCACCACATCCAGGACCTGCTCGGTACCGAGGCGCAGATGCGGCGGGCCCAGCAGCGCGACCCGGGCAACGCCAACGCGTACTCGGTCAAGCTTGAGCTTCAGGCCGACTGCTACGCGGGGGTGTGGACCAAGCACGCCACCGAGACCACGTCGACCGGCGGCCAGCCGCTGTTCACCAGCGTGACGGCCGACGACGTCAACCAGGCGCTGGACGCCGCGGCCGCGGTCGGTGACGACGCCATCCAGAAGAAGATGGGCGGCGGCGTCGACGAGTCCAAGTTCACCCACGGCTCGTCCGCGCAGCGCCAGCAGTGGTTCAACCAGGGGTACGGCGGCGGCGATCCCCGCTCCTGCGACACCTTCGGTAACTCGTTGTAGCGAGGCCACGCTCCGCCGGCTCAGGTGAGCCGGATGCGCACCGTCCGCGCGGCGGTCACGGCCTGTTTCAGGACCGTCAACCGCGGATCGGGTACGTCCAGGAAGCGCTCCACCCGCAGCGCACGCACGGGGGCGAGCCGGGGATCGGCGAGCACCTCGTCGACCAGGCGGCGGTCACCCCCGGCGACCAGCGCGTCCAGCTCGCCGACCGCCGGCGCCAGCAGGCGCGACACCACATCGGCGGTGTCGCCCGCGGCGGCCTTGGCCTGATTCTCCCGGCGACGGGCGAACCGGTGCTGCGACCAGCCGCCGGCCGCGGTGCGGCTCTGCACGTACCGGCTGCCCACCTTGGACACCTCAAGCTGTCGACCGGATGCGATACCGACGCCGTAGCCACCACGGCGGAGGAGCAGCAGGCCGAGCCGGCGCGGCCGCAGCGCCTGCGCGATCAGATCGTCGAGGTCCGCGGCGGCGCCCACGACCAGGTGGCATTCTGCGGTCTCGCCGTCGGCGGCATCGACGGTCAGTCCGTCGGCCTGTGTCCGGCACCCGAGCTCACCGTGTCTGGCCAGGAAACCGTCGAACCAGCGGGCCAGCCGTTCCGGGTCCACCTCGACCCAGCGGCCACCGCCCGCCGCCGGCCTGGCCATCCGGGATCGCCGTCGATCAGACGTTGAAGCCGAGGGCGCGAAGCTGCTCCCGGCCGTCGTCGGTGATGTTCTCCGGGCCCCATGGCGGCAGCCAGACCCAGTTGATGCGGAAGTCCTTGACCAGACCGCCGCCCGGGCCGCCGCACAGCGCCTGCCGGGTCTGGTCTTCGATCACGTCGGTGAGCGGGC
>JAVHWE010000370.1:0-6258 GCA_032160285.1 Micromonosporaceae bacterium
CCCCGCGTTTCCCCGGGTCGAGGTGGAGACGGGATTTGAACCCGTGTACACGGCTTTGCAGGCCGTTGCCTCGCCTCTCGGCCACTCCACCGAGGTGTCGCCTCGAGAATTACCTGGCGGCCTCCGAGCGGACGACGGGATTCGAACCCGCGACCCTCACCTTGGCAAGGTGATGCGCTACCAGCTGCGCTACGTCCGCACGTCACCGAACGTACCGGGTGACGGATGAGAACTTTAGCCCACCCCCACCTCCGCCGCCAAACCAGATCCCGGTCGGCACGCCGGTACCGCCGGAAAGATCAAGATGGCCGGGCGGCCAGGCCGGCGCAGTCGCGCTGGCGGGCGTACCACTGACCGGCCCTGGCCGCAGCCGCTCCGGCCAGCGGTATCGGCTGGTCGGTACCGGACCCGACGGCCGATACGAACCGGCTTGTCACCACCGTGCGGCCGGCCACGGTCAGCTCCAGCACACCGGGGTCGGTACCGATGGAGACGCCGTACCGGGTACGTTCGCCAGCCGGTACGCCACGAACGGGTGGCCCAGCCACCCCGGAAGCTGGAGGGTGTGTGCGCACGAACCAAGGATCAAGCCGACCACGGCGGCGGGGAGTTTCGCCGCGAATGTCTTCTGTTCACCTGTTGGGGCACAGTGCCCTCCCGGCCACCGGTGGTTCGAGTACGACGACCAGGTCGGCGTGCTTGCGGGCCTCCGTGACAGCGCCGGCGACATGGTCACCACATCGACACCCGCGGCGCGCACCGGGTCGAACGCCGCAACGCCGGTTACCGCAAGCCGGTACACGAATGGAGTTTCCTGAATTCTGCCGTGATTTTATCGGCCGACGGACCGGTGACCGGTAACGGCTGCCCGGTGGTCCGCGAAATCGACGCCGGCAGGAGCTCCGACCGGGCGACGGCGCCGCCGTGCAGGGTCACCCGCAGGACACCGGTGTCGTTGCTGAACGCGTCGTCGCGCCACCAGAGGAAGTTGCCCAGACCGTACGCGACATAGGTGTTGCCCAGATGCCCGTCGCCGAGCAGCAGGTGCGCGTGCGTACCCACTACGACCGTCGCCCCGGCCGTCGCCAGCGCCGCCGCGAGTGTCTTCATCTCACCGGTCGGGCACGAGCTGCCCTCGTGTCCCCAGTGGACGTAGACGACCACCACATCCGCCCGCGCCCTGGCTGCCCGCACCGCCGCGGTCACCCGCGCCGTGTCGCCGGCCATCGCCACGCCGGATCGGCCGTCGCCGGCCGCCCACGACGATTCCAGCTCGTGGATCTGACTCACCGCCAGAAACGCGATCCGGGTACCGCGGACCGACGTCACCCACGGGGCGTACGCCGCGGCCGCGTCCCGGCCGCCACCGATCGCCGGCAACCCGGCGGCCCGCGCGTTGTCGAGGGTATCGGTGAGCCCGACTCGTCCGTAGTCGAGCGCGTGGTTGTTGGCCACCGTGACGAGATCCACCCCGGCGGCCTTGATGGCGTCGAACGCGGTCGCCGGTGCCCGGAAGTGGAACTCCTTCGGTTCGGCCGTTCCGCGGTCGGTGATCGACGTCTCCAGGTTGACCATGGCCACGTCGGCGCCGCGCAGGGTGTCCGCGATCGGTCCGAACGCCCGCTGCGGATCGTCGAGCAGGTTGGCTGTGCGGTCCATGAAGTGCACATCGCCGGCGAACGCGAGCGTGACATCGCCGCCGGCTGCCGGCGATCCGGCCGGGCCGCCCGGGGTGGTGCCGGACGGCGCTGTCGACGCGACCACGAACACCGGATCGGCTCGCGCACCGGCCGAACACCCGCCGAGGAGGGCTGCCGTCGCGATCAGCGCGAACGCCGTCGGGGTTCTCACCGCGCCAGGGTACGGCCACCGCGCCAGCGGGACACCGACCCGGTTAACCTGGTCGGCGTGTTGTTTCGCCTGTGGGAGCCGCCCGGCCCCCAACTGCCGGACCCGGCCTGGGTGCCCGACCGCGCGGGAGGCAGACACCTGCTCGTGGGCCGGCACGCCGACGTCCGGCGGGTACTGGCCGATCCGCGGACGTACCGGCCGGACAACGCGCTCGACGCGGTGACCCCGATTCCCGTCGCGGCGATGCGCATCCTGGCCCGGCACGGCTTCCGGCTGCCGCCGACGCTCGCCAACAACGGCACCCCGTCCCATCCGGCGATCCGCGCGGCGGTCGCGGTCGCGCTCCATCCGGTACGGGTGGACGCGCAGCGGTCGTGGCTCACCGGGCTGATCCGGCGGCGGGTCACCGCCCTGTCCTGCCGGCTGCGCGCGGGTCAGCCGGTCGACCTGTACGCCGACCTGGCGGCCGACCTGCCGCTGCTGGTCCTCGCCCGGCTGATCGACCTGCCGCCCGCAGATGTCGCGGTGGTGAGACAGTTCTCCCGGGCCGCGCTCGAACTGTTCTGGGCACCCCTGGACCCCACGCGCCAGCAGGAACTGGCCCGAATTGTCGGCAACTACCACCGGGCGTTACGCCGATTCGCGACAACCGGACCCGGTCTGGTCGGACGGTTGCGCGCGCACGGCCACCCGCCCGACGTGATCGTCGGTGTGCTGTTTTTTCTGCTGGTGGCCGGCCAGGAAACAACATCGCAGTTTCTGACTCTGCTGCTGCATCGGCTGATCGACGAACCGACGGTCACCGCCGGCCTGGCCAGCGGCCGGGTGGCGGCCGCGGACGTGGTCGAGGAGGGCCTGCGCCTCGACCCGCCGATCGTGACCTGGCGGCGGGTGGCCACCGGCGATACGACCCTCGGCGCGGTCACCGTTCCGGCCGGTACCAGCATCGTGCTGTGGTTGTCCCGGGCCGGCCGCGACCCGTCCGTGGTCGACTCGCCAAACGGGTTCCTGCCGGGTCAGCGCGGGTCCCGCCGTCATGTGGCGTTCGGTTCCGGCGCGCACCGGTGTCTCGGCGCGACCCTGTCCCGGATGGAGGCGTCCATTGTGATCAGTGAAACCGCGCCGCTGCTACGTCGGATCGCCATCCTCAAAGGACCGTCCTACTCGGACAACTTGTCCTTCAGGATGCCCGACACGCTGCTGGTGACGGCGGCCACCGACCGGCGAAACCCCGACGGTTCAAAGGATCCGTGCAGCTCGTGAGTCAGCCATTCGGTGGCGTGCCTGCGGAACCGCCCCGTCTCCCACCCACCGGCGCCGTCCGGGACCGCACCGGCCAACTCCCCGACCAGGTCGTCGAGATTGGTACGGTGCACCAACTCCGGACGCGCCGGCCACGCGCCGATCACCACCCGCGCCGCGATCCCCCGCCGGTCTAGGGCTTCGAGCGTCAACGCGGTGTGGTTGAGCGTGCCGAGGCCGGGGCGCGCGACCACGACGGCGGGAGCCCCGAGCGCGACCGCGAGCTCGGCGACGGTCCAGCTGCCGGCGCCCATCGGTACGAGCAGACCGCCGGCCCCCTCGATGAGGACCAGTTCGTGCTCGGCGATCAGGTCCTCGACCGTGGCGAGTACCTCGGCGAGGACCAACGGGGGAAGGCCGGCGACCCGGGCGGCGGTGAGGGGCGCCAACGGATGCGGATACCCGGCCAGTGCGCGCACCGTCATCGGCCCGGCCAGTCGACGAACCGTCGACGCGTCGCTCTCCTCGGTCTTCGCGCCGCGTCCGCCGGTGGCCCCGTCCGATTCGGGGCCAGCGCCGCCCGTGCCGGCAGCGCCGCCCGTGCCGCCCACGCCGCCGGCGCGGGTCGTGCGGGCGGCGTCAGCCATGCCCGTCTGGGCCGGTTTCAGGACGGCAACCCGGTGGCCGGTCTGGGTTGCCGCGGCCGCGATCGCGGCTGTCACGATCGTCTTGCCGACTCCGGTGTCGGTACCGGTGACGACCACCGGACCGCGCCATGCGGTCATGGTCGCTCCGCCACGATCACGTCAACGGCGTGCTCGAAGTCGGCCCGGGGCACTCCGACATTGACGGTGAGTCGTAGCCGGGAGCGATGGTCCGGGGTCGTCGGCGGCCGGAAACAGCCCACCGCGACACCGCGCTCGGCGCAGGCGCCGGCCCAGGCCAGCGCGTGTTCCGGGCCGGCGGCGGTGATGGAGATCACGCCCGCCGCCGGTATCGGCACCTCCAGGCCGGCCGCGGCCAGCCGCGCCCGCGCGTACCCGGCCCGGTCGGCCAGTTCGGCTCGCCGGGCGTCGCCGGCCCTGACCAGCCCCAGCGCCGCGGCAGCGCCGGCCGCCACGACCGGCGGCAGGGCGGTGTCGTAGACGAAGGTACGTCCGGTGTCCACCAGGTGGCGGCGCAGCTCGGCCGGGCCGGCGACGACACCGCCCGCACCGCCGAACGCCTTGGACAGGGTCGCGGTCACGACGACGTCGGGCTGCCCGGCCAGACCGGCGGCAGCGACCGCGCCGGCGCCGGCCGGCCCCAGCACGCCGACCGCGTGCGCGTCGTCGACCAGCAGTACCGCGCCGTGGTCGCGGCACACCCGGTGCAGCTCGGCCAGCGGCGCGCAGTCGCCGTCCACGGAGAAGACCGACTCGGTCACCACCAGCCTGGGCCGGTCCGGGGCGGCCGCGAGCGCGCCGGCCACGGCGGCCACGTCGACGTGCGGGGTAACCACGGTCTGCGCCTGATCACGACCCGCGCCGGCCAGCCGGCAGCCGTCGACCAGCGAGGCGTGGTTGTGCGCGTCCGAGACGAGTAGCGTACGGGGACCGGCGAGCGCCGTGACCGCACCGAGGTTGGCCAGGTAACCGGACGAGTAGACCAGCGCGGTGGCCGTACCCAACCAGCGGGCGAGCTCCGTTTCGAGGGTGGCGTGCTCGGCGGTCGAGCCGCGTACCAGCCGGGAGCCGGTCGCGCCCAACCCGTACGCGTGCAGCGCCGCGCTGGCGGCCGCGATGACGTCGGGGTGCCGCGACAGGCCCAGGTAGTCATTGCCGGCAAGGTCCACCACGCCGTCGGACGGCCCGCGCGGGCGCAGGACCCGACGCAGCCCGGCCGCCTCCCGCAGGCCCGCCTTGCGCCGCAACGTCGCCAGCCACTGTGCGGCCGGTCCCCCGGTACCGGGTAGTCCCGTGGGAACCGAACCCTCCTTCAGCGGGTTGATCACTGGGCGGCTCCGGGCGCTCGCTGGGTACGGGTGTGGCGTGTGGGTCGGGTCGCGACGCCTTGTAGGGTACGTCCCATGCCTGAGGCGGTGATCGCGCAAGCCCGGCGCGTCCTGGAAACAGGTACGGGCCTTGACGAGGCTGGCGTGCTCGCCGTACTGCGGCTACCCGACGACCGGGTACCGGAGATCCTGGAGCTGGCCCACCGGGTACGGATGCGGTGGTGCGGCCCGGAGGTCGAGGTCGAAGGCATCGTGTCGCTGAAGACCGGCGGCTGCCCGGAGGACTGCCATTTCTGCTCGCAGTCCGGGCTGTTCACGTCGCCGGTCCGCGCGGTGTGGCTGGACATCCCGGCGCTGGTCGAGGCGGCGCGGCAGACCGCGGCCACCGGGGCGACCGAGTTCTGCATCGTCGCCGCCGTCCGCGGCCCCGACGACCGGTTGATGGCCCAGTTCGCCGACGGGGTGGCGGCGATCCGCGCGGCCGTCGACATCAACATCGCCGCGTCGCTGGGCATGCTCACCCAGGCGCAGGTCGATCGGCTGGCGGCACTCGGGGTTCACCGGTACAACCACAACCTGGAGACGGCCAGGTCGTACTTCCCGACCGTGGTGACGACGCATACCTGGGCGGAGCGCTGGGAGACACTGCGGATGGTCCGCGACGCCGGCATGGAGGTCTGCTGCGGCGGTATCCTCGGCCTCGGCGAGACGGCCGAGCAGCGGGCCGAGTTCGCGGTGCAGCTGCAGTCGCTCGATCCGCACGAGGTGCCGCTCAACTTTCTCAACCCCCGCCCCGGTACGCCGCTGTCCGACCAGCCGGTGTTGGGCGCCCGCGACGCGCTGCGGGCGATCGCCGCGTTCCGGCTCGCGTTGCCGCACACGATCCTCCGGTACGCGGGCGGCCGCGAGATCACGCTCGGCGACCTC
Organism: Micromonosporaceae bacterium; assembly: GCA_032160285.1. Lineage (GTDB taxonomy): Bacteria > Actinomycetota > Actinomycetes > Mycobacteriales > Micromonosporaceae > Planosporangium. The sequence goes on from JAVHWE010000370.1 coordinate 6,014, forward strand.
GGTACCCGCGACGGGCTCCTCGGCGGGGTCAACGCGGTGATCGTCGGCAACTACCTGACGACGCTCGGCCGCTCCGCCGACCAGGACCTGGCGCTGCTCGACGAGCTGAGCATGCCGGTCAAGGCCCTGTCCGCAACACTGTGACCGGGGCGTCGGCGCCGCAACCGTGGTGCGACCGGTGCGGCGAGGCGCTCACCACGGCACACCCCGCGTGCCAGGCCCCGCGTGCGCTCGAACCGCCGCGG
>JAVHWE010000429.1:0-4347 GCA_032160285.1 Micromonosporaceae bacterium
CCCCGCCGACCCGGGCGCCGTCGGAGTACGCCTTCTCCGGACCGTCCACGTCGGCGTCGGTGCGCCGCCCCTCGTAGGGCGGCACCGCGCGGCCCGACGTGTCGATGCCGTCGGGCTCGTGAGGATCGGTTGTCATGGCGTTCACCCTCCCGACTGCAGGTCCGGCGCGCCCCGGTGCGCGGGCTCCGACTGTTTCACCGACGTGTCGGCGTTGGGGTCATCGTCGGCGGTGCCGGCCGGTCGGTCGGCCGGTCCACCGGCCGGCTCGTCCGACCCGGTGTCGCGCGACCCCTTCGGCCCTCGTACCGCCTGCGGCTCCTCTTCTAGCCACTGGCCGGGCACATCACTCATGGCATGCTGCTTCCCGCGCTCACATCGAGCGCATCTTGAAGTACCGGCGGATGTCGGGCAGGGACCTCACCGTCACGACGGCCACGACCACGGCGATTGCCGCGGTCAGCGTCGTGGTGATGACGCCGAGTGTTTTCATGATCGATTCCCCTCTGTGGATACCGGCTCCGCCGCCGCGGTCAGCGGTTCGAGCTCGCCGGGCGCGAAATACAGGTACCGGCCGTACCAGTCGTGCAGGTCGGCGGCGGGATCGTCGACGAGTACCAGGGCCACGTGTACGTCGCCGTCCACGTCGTGCAGCACCGCCGTCACCCGGGCCACCTGACCGGCGAAGAACAGGTCCTGTGCGTCGGCGCGGCGCGACGGGTGTACCCGCACGAGGCTGCCCTTGGCCACCCGTACCCCGTTGATCTGCACCGCGTCGGCGTCCGGCCGCACGGCCGCGTCGGCGGCCGGGTCCCACCACGGCGTCGGGTCCGCGCCGCCGCGCAGGACGCCGTGCAGTTGCTGCAGGTCGGCCGGGGACATCGCGTCGCAGCGGTCGATGATCGCCCTCGCCCGCGGATCGGTGGCCCGGGCCTCCGCCTTCTCCACCTCGGTCATGGTCATCACCCGTAGGGTGAGGATCTCGTCGATCTCGGTCGAGTCGAACAGCGCGCCCCGGCTCTGCTCGGCCACCTGCGGGTGGTCGTACAGGATGATCGGCGCGCCGAGCACGACGTCGTTCGAGCCGGGCGCCCCGGCCAGTACCGGCCAGCAGCGGCGCTGCCGGCACCGCTCGGCGGCGGCGACGGCCGTCGGCGGCGGTTCGAGCAGCGAGACGAACGTCGCGCCGGACGCCTCGAGCAGGACGTGTGCGCCGATCAGTGACGAGCGGATCGCGGCGTCCTTGTCCCCGACGCGGGCCGGGTGCTCGTTGGTCACCGTGACCGTCAGCCGCACCAGCCCGTCGTCGGCCTCGGCGCGGGTAACCAGCCGCGCGGTCAGCGGCCACCGGCATCGCACGATCCGGCCGATCGGCGCCCCGTCCGGACCGACGACGGGTTCGATGTCCTCGCCGCCCGGGATCTCGACCGGACGGTCCGCGACCACGGTCAACGGCTGCGCCGCGAACGTGATCTCGTGCTCCACCGCCTCATCCCAGCTGAGCACCGCGGCACCCGCCACGGTCAGCTCGCCGACGGGCGTATAGGTCCCGTCCGGGTTGAGCCGTTGCGCCTCACGTCGCTGCAGCTGCAGGAAGCGGAGATGGATGGACACGGTACCGGTACCGGTGACCGGGCTGAGCAGACACTGCATCGTCATGTCCGGCGGCTCGCCGAAGGCCGTGGCCGCCGCGTCCGGCGGGCCGAGCACCCCGAACTGCCACCGCGACCGGTTCTTCGCCGAGCCGGCCCGGTACGGGTACAGCAGGTACCCCTCGTAGAGCACCGCGTCGGCGATCGCACGTACCGTGTCGAGGGTCATGACGTCGCCTCGGCCGCCGTGGTGAGCAGCGTCTGCACGGTCTCCTCCCAGCTGGTCAGGCCGTGCCGCGACCGGTAGTCGGCGAGCCGGGCGATCATGTCGTGGTCCAGGCGCAGCCACCCGGCGTTGGGGAAGTACGACGCGATCATCTGCCGCCACACCTGAACGGGCAGTTGGTGGCGCGCCTCGCACTCCCACGGGATCTGCTCCACGCCGAAGCCGGTCGCGCCGCGGGTGAACACGGTACCGGAGAAGAGCAGGCTGAGCGGCACGTCGCCGGAGTCCAGCGCGTGCAGGTAACGGGCGCCGATCACGTCGAGGTCATAGGTGCACGGCAGCGCGAGGTCCGCCTCGGTGCGGGTGGTGAATCCCTGTACCGTCGTGTTGCACTGCATCCACAGGAACGGCTTGAGGGTGTCCACCCAGCGGGCCCGATCACCGAACAGGCCGAGCAGTCCGTTCTGCTCCCCTTCGTCGTAGCGGCGGCGCTGCGGCTCGATGCGTACCTGACAGCGCAGCGCGATCGCATGGATCCGCTGCCCGGTGTTCTCCTCGATCCGCAGCCGCGCGGTCAGCTGCGGGGCGACCGCGTACGGCTCGGCGACCACGTCGAGCACCGAGAACGTGTACGCGCTCACGGTGCATCCGCCGGTGCGTCCACGGCCGGCGCGGGTCGGCTGCGTGTCCGCGCCCGCGCGAAGAACGCGTCGATGGCCCGGTGCGCCTCCTGGCCACCGTCGAATCCGCGCCACATCGTGCGCAGGTGCCCGACCAGCTCGTAGCAGGCGTCGATCGGCACGAGATAACACTGCCCGCCGTCAGCGGTCTCCGACGCGGTTGTGCTGACCGCCCCCGGGCCTGCCGGCCGGCGCACCAGCAGGGCCTCCACATCGGCGCGCAGGGCCGCGAGCGGCGGATTCTGCGCCACGATCCGGTCCCACGCGTCCAGCGGCAACTCGGATTCGGTCGCACCGGCCGGTCCGGGGTAGAACGCGACCATCCGGTGCTGTACCGAGTTGCGGAACAGGAACGCCAGCCCGACGGGGATCTGCAGCTCGTCCCAGGCCCGGCTGTCGAGGGTCAGCTCGGGGAAGGACAGGTACCGTTCCGGCACCGAGCGGTAGTGCAGGTTCGCCCGGTCGTCGGTGAAGAGCAGGTAGCAGGGCCGGCAGCTGCACATCAGCGCCCGGCTGGTCACGTCGACGACGTGCGGGTGCTCCGGGGGAATCGGCGCCGTGCACATGTCGCAGCGCTCCGCGGCCGCCGGCGACCCCGCGGCGGGGGCCTGGCGGGTCCGGACGACACGGCGCAGGGCGGCCAGCGGCACGCCGGACCGCCCGGCGCTGGTCATCCCGCCTCCTCCGCTGAGGGGAGCGCGTCGTCGGTCATCCCGGCACCGGGGTCGGTACCGCGACGGAGACGGTCACGCCGTCGGCGAGCAGCGGCAGGGGAGACAGGTGCAGGGCGTCGTCGTCGAGGCACGCGCCGGCCCGACGCACGTCGTAGCGTGCGCCGCAGCCAGGGCAGCGCAGCACCGCGTCACCGGCGTCGCCGCCGAGGCGCCGGGCCGGAACCGCGCCGGCGAGCGACCGCTCGCAGCGCGCGCAGGCGTCCCTGAAGGCGTACAGGTCGGCGCCGACCCGGCAGGCCAAAATCGGTACCGTGCCGGCCACGGCCCGGGTGGTGGTGCCCGGCGCCAGGTCGACCAGCTCGCCCATCGTCTCCCAGCTCGACCCGGCGTCCGCCGCGGTCTCCGACAGCCGGGAGAACAGCGCGGTCACCGGGATCACCGGTCCGGCGGGCGCGGGCTCCTCGACCTCGATCGCGGTGATCTCGGGGGCGGCCGCCTCGATCGCACCCTCGACCGCCAGCTTCAACGTCACCGACGACGACGGGCAACCGTCGCAGCTGCCCAGCATCCGCAGCCGCACCACCCCGTCGTCGGTGACGCCGAGCAGTTCCACGTCACCGCCGTGTGAACCCAGATAGGGCCGCACGCCGTCGAGGGCGGCCTCGATCCGGGCCTGGACGCCGTACGGGTGCAGACCGTGTACCAGCAGAAGGCTGGCCACCAGGTCGTCGCCGGCCAGCGCGTCGAGCGCCTCGTCGGTCAACGCGCCGTGCTCGTGCACCAGATCGAGCAGCCGCTCCAGACCGGCGCCGTAGAGGTCGGCGACCAGCCGGACCAGCTCCTCGGCACGTTCCCGCGCGACGGTACCGCCGGCAGCGCTGGCGGCGATCAGGGTCTCGATGCGCTCGCCGGCCGCCCGCCAGTCCTGTTCGCCCACGGTCACTGCGTTCCGGCGGACTGGGTGGGGGAGTGCAGCAGTTCCAGCTTCTTGCCCTCGCCGAGGTACATGTGCACGCCACAGGGCAGGCACGGGTCGAAGCTGCGTACCGTACGCATGATGTCGATGCCCTTGAAGTGCTCCCGGTCGTTCTCCTCGAAGATCGGCTGCCCCTGCACCGCGTCCTCGTAGGGGCCGGGCGTGCCGTACGAGTCGCGCGGGTTGGCGTTCCACGGCGTCG
>JAVHWE010000438.1:0-6982 GCA_032160285.1 Micromonosporaceae bacterium
GCGAAGGGGATGTTCGCGACCACCCGGAACGGTCGCCGGGGCAGCGGCACCGCCAACAGGTCGGCACTGACCACCCGGACCCCCGGCCAGTCGGCGAAGCGGGCGGTCAGCCGTCGCACGTACGAGAGGTCGCGCTCGACGGCGATGACCCGTGCCCCTGTCGCAGCCAACGGCGCGGTGAGCGCCCCCAGGCCCGCGCCGAGGTCCAACACCAGGTCGTGCGGGCCGACTCCGGTCGAACGGACGATCTCAGCGGCGAACCGGGGTCGAAGAAAGTGCGCACCCGACCGGCCCGGCGGCGCGGCGTCCCGCCCGGACACGGGCGATCATCACCATGAACATCACCGGCACGCTAGCCATCCCGACCGGATATCGCGACCGGTTTACGACGTGGCCAGCGTTCGGCCGCTGGCGACGTGGCAGTTCGCCAGATGGTCGTCGACCATGCCGGTGGCCTGCATCAGCGCGTACGCGGTGGTCGGGCCGACGAAGCGGAACCCGCGCTTGCGGAGGTCCTTGGCCAACGCGATCGACTCGGGCACCTTCGCCGGTACCTCGGCGAAGCTGCGGGGCCGGTGCCGGCGCGGCCGCGGCGCGTACGACCACAGCAGCGCGGCCAGCCCGTCGGGCAGGTCGAGCGCGGCGCGCGCGTTGGCCAGCGCCGCCTCGATCTTGGCCCGGTTGCGGACGATTCCGGCATCGAGCAGCAGCCGCGCGACATCCGCCTCGCCGAACGCGGCCACCGCGGTGATCGAGAAGTCGGCGAACGCCGCCCGGAACGCCGGCCGCTTGCGCAGGATGGTCAGCCACGACAGTCCAGACTGGAACGCTTCCAGTGTGAGCCGCTCGTACAGGCCGTCGTCGTCGCGGACCGGCCGGCCCCACTCGTCGTCGTGGTAGGCGAGGTAGTCCGGGGTCGCCCCGGCCCAGGCGCAACGGGCGAGCCCGTCGGCGCCGACCACACAATCGGTCGGTGCGGTCACGGCAGCCGGCCGGTCTCCACCAGCCTGGCGAACCGCCGGAGGGTCTGGGTCAGGCTCACCTTCGAGCCGGGCCAGACCAGCGGCCAGACAATCCTGCCGGCGACACCGCCGGGCAGTTGCAGCCACTCGTGCCAGACCACCTGGGTACGTGCGTCGCCCAGCGCGGTGCAGCGAAACACGCCCGGTCCGCGCAGGTACGCGCCGTAGTGCACCACCCGGATCTCATACGGCGGGTCCACCTTGACCACCCGCATCTTGTCGACCACGCGGATCTTGTCGCGCAGGACCGCCGGGCCGAGTCGGGTCACCGCCTCGATCGAGCTGCCCTCGCCGCCGTCGCCGTCGACGACCCGGACCGTGGTGAGCGGGATCCAGTCACCCTGGCGGTCCCAGGCCAGCAGCGCGGCGAAGACGCGGGCGGCGGGCGCGTTGACGATCATGGTCGCGGTCACTTCACCCGTACCGGGACGGACCGCGTCGCCGAGCGCGGCGGAATCAGTCACGAAAGCCTCGTCTCCTCCGGGCGGTGCGCCCGCTCGTCCCCCCCGTCGCCGGCCCCGTCGAGGTCCGCACCCTTGACATGATCGGGCTCCATGTCGTCGGGCTCCAGGTCGTCGGGCTCCAAGTCGCCGGGCTTCAGGTCGTCGGGCTCCAAGTCGCCGGGCTTCTGGTCGTCGGGCTCCATGTCGCCGGACTCCATGTCGTCGGACTCCATGTCGTCGGACTCCATGCCGCCGAGCTCGATGTCGGCGGCCTCCCGGGTCGGCGTGTCGACCTCCACGGCGTCGAAGTCGATCGGTTCGATGTCCACCGCTTCGCCGCCGCCGGGCGCGGCTTGGTCGTCAGCGATCGACCGCAGCGCCGACTCCCGGGCCGAACGCAGCGCGTCGGCGTCGTCGGTGCGGCCCTCGCGTAACGCGGCAACCTCGGCTTCCAGTACGCCGATCAGCTCCTGCTTGTATCCGATGTCGTACGCGGCCCGGCGGAGCGCGGTGTCCACCTGAGCCATCCGGTAGCCGCGGATCGCGGTGTCGAAGCGGGTCCGGGCGAAGTCGGACTCGACCAGCGGACGGCTCGCCGGGAGGGCGAGCGCCCGACCGTCGGGCTCCACGGGTTGCAGCCCGCGCTCGGCGCCGGACACCAGCACCGCGACGCCGAACCCGATCGCGCCCACGACAAGTGCGCCGACCGTCAGGAGGAGGAGTTGAACCATCCGACGATCGTGGCACGCGACCGCCGACGGAGCGAACCCGACGTGCACTCCGGTGTGTTGTCGCAGACCTGTCCGGCTCGGCGGCGCGGTACCCGCAATCGGCGGGCGCGGTCAGGACCAGCGGAGGACGCGTTTGCGCCAAGCGTAGAGCAGGCCCAGGGCGAGCAGCGCGACGAAGACACCCATCTCGACCACGGTCGCCGCCCCGAAGCCGGGACGGTCGAACACCGTCGCCCAGGGAAACAGGAAGACGCTCTCCACCGCGAAGATCACGTACAGGTACGCGTAGACGTAGTACCTGATCTGCACCTGCGCCCAGTCGCCGCCGACGGGATCCAGCCCGCACTCGTAGTTTTCGAGCTTGCCGGCCGGTTCGGCCGGGTGGCTCGGGCGCAGCACGCGGTTGGCGCCGAACGCCGCCACGAAGACGAGCGCACCGGCGAGCAGCAGCAACCCCAGGGTCGCGTACGAGCCGAGATAGCCGGTCACCGCGGCAGCATAACCCGGCGGCACGGTGCCCAGCATCAACGACCGTCGGGCACCCGACTTGATAACGGAGTGGATTCGACCGCGCCCATTTGCCCAGGACGGGTGGAACGTCGAACCGCCGACGGTAACGGTGCGTTGTCCTAGGCAGAGGGGTAAGCTCCGCGAGCCGTGACCGAATCCATCTTATGGAAACGGCTTAAGTTAAGACCGATGTTGCGAAGTAGGCTCAAGGTGAACGAAGGATCGGGTCCTCAGGGCCCGTCGCCCGATGGTGCGCGACGGCTGCCATGCCCGCCGTCACCGAGGAGGTCCATCCCGTGACCAAGCAGGTCCGCCAGCTGGATCGAGTGGTCATCCGTTTCGCCGGTGACTCCGGCGACGGCATGCAGTTGACCGGCGACCGGTTCACGTCGGAGACCGCGCAGCTCGGCAACGACGTATCGACACTGCCGAATTTCCCCGCCGAGATCCGGGCGCCCGCAGGTACTTTGCCCGGTGTATCCAGCTTTCAGGTACATTTCGCTGATTTCGATATTCTGACACCCGGTGATACGCCGGACGTTCTGGTCGCGATGAATCCGGCCGCGCTGAAGGCCAACATCCGCGACCTCCGCGCCGGCGCGGACATCATCGTGAACACCGACGAGTTCACCAAGCGCAACCTGACCAAGGTGGGGTACACGGAAAGCCCGCTGGAGGACGGTTCGCTGGACGGGTACGTGCTGCACCCGGTCGGCCTGACGTCGATGACGGTCCGCGCGCTGGAGAGCTTCGAGATCTCCAAGAAGGACGCGGAGCGGGCCAAGAACATGTTCGCCCTCGGCCTGTTGTCGTGGATGTACTCGCGCCCGAGCGTGTCCACGATCGCGTTCCTGGAGCGCAAGTTCGCCGCGCGTCCCGAGGTCGCCGCCGCCAACGTGGCCGCGTTCCGCGCCGGCTTCAACTTCGGTGAGACGACCGAGGACTTCGGGGTCCGGTACGAGGTGAAGCCGGCGAAGATGCCGCCGGGCGAGTACCGCAACATCACCGGCAACACGGCGCTGGCCCTCGGCGTGGTGGCCGCGGGCGTCCGGGCGCAGCGACCGGTCCTACTCGGCGCCTATCCGATCACCCCGGCCAGCGACATCCTGCACGAGCTGTCCAAGCACAAGCGGTTCGGGGTGACCACGGTGCAGGCCGAGGACGAGATCGCGGCGATCGGGGTGGCGCTGGGCGCCTCCTACGGCGGTGCGATCGGCGTGACGAGTACGTCCGGCCCAGGGGTGGCACTCAAGAGCGAGACGATCAGCCTCGCGGTGGCCCTGGAGCTGCCGCTGCTGATCATCGACGTGCAGCGCGCCGGCCCGTCGACCGGCCTGCCGACCAAGACCGAACAGGCCGACCTCAACATGGCCCTGTACGGCCGGCACGGCGAGGCGCCGGTCGCCGTCATCGCGCCGTGCTCACCGTCGGACTGCTTCCACGCCGCGATCGAAGCGGTACGGATCGCCGTCACGTACCGCACCCCGGTGATCCTGCTCTCCGACGGGTACATCGCCAACGGCTCCGAGCCGTGGCGGCTGCCGGCGGTGGAGGATCTGCCGGACCTGCGGGTCGAGTCCGCCACCGAACCCAACGGTCCGGACGGCCAGTTCCTGCCGTACCTGCGGGATCCGGCGACGCTGGCCAGACCGTGGGCCGTTCCCGGTACCCCCGGGTTGGAACACCGCATCGGCGGGCTGGAGAAGGCCGACAAGACCGGCGACATCTCCTACGACCCGGCCAACCATGACTTCATGGTCCGCACGCGGGCGGCCCGGATCGAGTCGATCGCGGTACCCGACCTGGAGGCCGACGACCCGGACGGCGAAAGCCGCGTCCTGGTGCTCGGCTGGGGCTCGACGTACGGGCCGATCGGCGCCGCCTGCCGGGCGCTGCGCCTACGTGGCCTGCCGGTGGCGCAGGCCCATCTGCGTCACCTCAACCCGCTGCCGAAGAACGTCGGTGAGCTGCTGTCCAGGTACGACCGGGTGGTCATCCCGGAGATGAACCTCGGCCAGCTCGCCGCGGTCATCCGGGCCCGGTACCTGGTCGACGTGATCGCCTACAACCAGGTACGCGGTCTGCCCTTCACGGCGACGGAGCTCGAGAACATGCTGGAAGAGGTCGTCAAAAATGCCTGAGCCAACCGGTTCCGTCGGTGCGACCGCGGCAAACGGCGGTGGTACCGCGCTGAAACTCACCATGAAGGACTTCAAGTCCGACCAGGAGGTGCGCTGGTGCCCGGGCTGCGGTGACTACGCGATCCTGGCCGCCATGCAGTCCTTCCTGCCGGAGCTGGGCATCCCGCGGGAGCGGATCGTCTTCGTGTCCGGCATCGGCTGCTCGTCCCGCTTTCCGTACTACCTCAACACGTACGGTATGCACTCGATCCACGGTCGTGCGCCGGCCATCGCCTCCGGCCTGTCGGTGTCGCGGCCGGACCTGTCGGTCTGGGTGATCACCGGCGACGGCGACGCGCTCTCGATCGGCGGCAACCACCTGATCCACGCCTTGCGCCGCAACGTCAACCTAAAGATCCTGCTGTTCAACAACAAGATCTACGGCTTGACCAAGGGCCAGTACTCACCAACGTCCGAGCTGGGCAAGGTCACGAAGTCGACGCCGGTCGGATCCACCGACGCGCCGTTCAACCCGATCTCGCTCGCGCTCGGTGCCGAGGCGTCGTTCGTGGCCCGGACCATCGACTCCGACCGCAAACATTTGCAGTCCGTGCTGCGCCAGGCCGCCGTACACCGCGGGTCGGCGTTCGTGGAGATCTACCAGAACTGCAACATCTTCAACGACGGCGCGTTCGACGCGTTGAAGGAGCCGGCGACCCGCGACGAGTACCTGATCCGTCTCGAACACGGGCAGCCGGTCACGTTCGGCAAGGACGGCGAGTTCTGCGTGACCCACCCGCCGTCCGCATTCGGCCTGAAGGTCCGGCCCACCGCCGACGTGGATCCCAGTGAGATCGTGGTGCACGACGCCGCGGTGGCCGAGCCGGACTACGCGTTCGCACTGTCCCGCCTGCCCCACGACGACCTGCGCAACACCCCGATCGGGGTGTTCCGATCGGTCCACCGCCCGGCCTACGACGATCTGGTCCGACTCCAGGTCGACAACGCCAGGGCGAAGCTCACCGCCACCCCCGAGGCGGAGCTGTCAAACCTTTTGACCTCGGGTGACACCTGGACCATCGTCTGAACGAGGTATCCCGGTAGACATTCCCACCCAGCCGGCTTCAGGAGGAGTGACTGAACCGGTGCGAGTCGAGCGCGAGGTCCGGGTGCTCGACGGCCAACGCCACCGCCACGGCCTCGTCGGCCGACAACGCCGCGCCCGCGGCGTACGCCGTGTCGAACGCCATGTCACCCAGCGCCACCCGGCTCGCCGCCTGCTGCTCCCGCCAGTAGGGTCCGAGCAGCCCCGGCGCGACCCGTAGCCGGGAGCCCAACGCCTGCGCCGCCCCGAACAGGCGGGCGGCGGTGATCGGGTCGCCGCCCACCGAGCAGCGCGCCGCGATGGCGTTGAGTGTCTCGCAGGCCCGCGCCCGGAACCCGAAGGTCACCTGCGACCGGAGCGCCACCGTCAAGTGATCATGTGCGGCCACCACGTCGCCGCGGCCGAGCGCGACCAGACCGAGGAGCGTGTCGATGGTACGGCGACCGCTCTCGCCCGGCCTCGACGCCTCCCCGGGTCGGGCGGTTGCCAGCAGGTTCGCGGCCTCGTCGTACGCGCCGCGCCGCCACAGGATGCCGGCCAGCGTGTACACCGCGAACAGGGCATCGGCCGACGCGTGTTTGCGGGCGGCCCACGCGATCACCTCCCGGCAGGAGCGCTCGGCGTCGCCGATCCGGCCGATGCCGAGCAGCGGTGCGCTCCGGCCGGCCAGTACCCGGGTCAGCAGGCGCACGTCACCGGCCCGGCGGGCGGCCACCTCCGCCGACCGGGACAGCCGGAGCCCCTCGTCATGGTCACCCTCGGCGCCGGCCAGGACGGCGTGTACCCGGTACGCGACGGCCAGCTCGCGGTCGGGTACCGCCGCTCCGGTCTCACCGGCCCGCGCCGACAGCCGCCGCATCCACTCGCGGCCCTCACCGGCCAACCCGCGCTCACGCCACCAGTGTTCGAGACCGCTCGCGACGGCCAGCCCGGGCCGGGGGTCACCGCGGGTCACCGCCCAGTTCAGCGCCGCCCGCACGTCCTCGGCCACCGGGTCCAGGACGGACAGCGACGTCGCCGCCGGCGTCCGCACGCCGCCGCCCGAGCGCGG